>NZ_JALCYU010000007.1:0-259030 GCF_023507765.1 Chromobacterium sp. IRSSSOUMB001 | reverse complement strand
GATTCAGAAACGGGATGAGCAGCCCAAGCCCAAGCCCAAGCCCAAGCCAGAAGCAGAGCGCATGGCTCAGGCAATGGAGGAGATGCTGACCGAGGCCAAACAAACTCGCCACGACAGGCGCGGAGTAATGGTGGCGGATGGGGGCAAGAGCCGGTTGGCGTGGCAGGAGGTGATGAGCGATGCCGGGCCGGGCTACTCGGTGGATGGCAATGAGGCAAGGTTGCCGACGGTGTCGGTGGTGGCGGAGAGGCCCCGATACGGTCTCGAGGCACTGGGTTACAGGAGTGCTGCTGATACGGTCAGCGATTTGGGTAGTGCGTTGTGGAATGCCGGCTTGAATTTGGTAGAGGGCGGCGCTAACCTCTTTGGCGGCTTTGCCTTGCCGGGGGGTAGTGACTATGTCCCCTTCTTGGACTCATTCCGCTCAACTTACAAAGATGCTGAGTTTGGCCAGGTGATGGAGGTGGGAATCGGGTTGGGTGCCGGAGGCCTGGGGGGTATGCGGGCGGGGACTCGATTAGGAAAGCTTGAGGGGGAGGTGTTGGCTGGGTTTGGTGAGATAGTGCCAAACGCAACTCGAACAGGGGCTTTTGACCCTGCATTATTGAACTCACCTGAGCGAGTTATGTGGCCAAGCTTAGGGAGACTTGAAGGCAAGCAGGGCTATGTATCCTCTACTGGGCTGGATAAAGTGCAAGCTCACCTTGATTTGTTTGGCCAAAACGAGGCAAATAGTTTGATGGTGCAGCGACTGGAGCACGCATTAAGTACAGGGGCTAAAATTGAGGGGGCTGATTTGGTTTTTTATACACATGAGTTGAATGAGGCAACACGGACAGCACGTTTGGCTAAAGAACTTAATGTGTCCCCTTCTGTCGTGGCTGAACAGAGTGAGTTCGGGTATGCTTTTTATAATAAGGTTCACCTTGATTCTTTGAATAAATATCAGACGTCACCATTTAGTGTTTATCACCCAGATGTTTTAAAGGCTAATCCTGATGATTGGTCATCTGCATGGTTTAGGTTCTGGGAGAATAGGAAATGATGAGAGAGCTTTTCTCTGAGGCAGGATTGACGCGTGTGTGGATAAACACACTTCCTGTGCCGAAATTTGAATTTGATACAGAGAGTGCAATAAGTTTTCGTGTGCCTGTCGATGCTTGTTGCATGCTTGGTGAGATTTTTGTTGCAGTGGAGAGATTTTATAGTACAGGGCCTAAATTGGTGTACGGGTTTCTTGGATGTACTTATGAACTGATAAGTCAAGCAGGATTGGGGGTTGTTGTTGGCTTTAATGATTTAGATGTTCCCTGTTTGAGTCATGATTTAGCGAACTCTGCAGGGGTAAGCATTTTGGGGTTGGATGAGCGATCAGCTCAGGCTGTTGGTTCTGCTATTAAAATTAAAGTGCAGGATTTAATGCATGATTTGCCTTCTGGAAACCTTGTGATTAATTATGCGATTTCTTCTGAAATAGGGTCATCTCCAAATTTATTTAGAGATTTGGCTGAGTGTTTAGTTGATCAAGTTGTGCTGGAGGTCAAGAGGTTGCAGTTGCTGGGGCTTAGCAAGTAGCGTGGCAACATTATCTTGGGACGCGCCGTAATTTATAAGTCCAAGCCTCACCCAAAGCCCCTTCCGGGGCTTTGGTCGTTTATAAGGCTCAAGCTAGTTCCTGCATCTGCATCGTAGTCTGCTGCAAGCGATGGGCGAAGGGCTCCAGCAGGCAATACACCTGCTCGCACTCCAGCGTGTCCAGTTTGGATTGTTCCAACATTGCTGCCAGCGCGGACAAGGCGGTGCTGACCTGGTTGAATTCCAGGCTGAGCAGATGGAGGTTGTGATCGAAATGCTGGCAGGATTCGTCGAGCTGGTGCAGCAGCGGGTCGATCGGGTGCAGCGAGGCATTTTGCTGACGCAAGCTTTTCAGTTGGAACAGCAAGGTTGATAGGCTTGGGATGTAGTGGGACTGGGAAGAGACGGTGCTAGGCATGGCAAGCCTCCAATAGTGAGCGATGAAGCCCACCGTCCGACGCTAACCGGGGCGGCGGGAACATGGCAGGATTAGCGTTACCGGCACTATGGAACCGGCGCGTGCAAGCACGCTCCCACCATGACCCGCCTGAAAGCAGACGCATCTATAGTGTGTTCGGACAAAAAATGCCGCATGTGCGGCTGTCCGCCATAGTGTTTCGGAACGCTAATCCCGGTGCTATAAACAGCACGGCCGGATTATCACGTGCTTGCTGCGGGGAGGCAAGCGGCTTGCGGCTTGCCTTGTCCTCGCTCGCGGGAGCGTAAACAAGTTTTGAGCACGCGGCCTGGACCCGCCGGCTACTGGTCGATGTCCTATTCACCTTTCCATTCTTTCTCTTCCTGAGCTCAAACCATGCCGCATGGCTCGGCCTCTTTCGGGTGTGGTGACCAAAGCCATGACTCATCTCTTTAACGGCGTACTGCTGGTCAGTGAGTCGCGGCATTGGTTGTCAAGTGTGCCTCCGGCGCCGAGAGCGGGCTGTTGACTTCATGTCTTGAGCGGCATTTGTAAGCAGCGGCACGTGCTTGAGCGGCGGGAAAAGTTCCGCTGTTTGATGTCGGCAACGGGCTGGCAGTGCGCTATTTCTTGGTATTACTCACTGATAAAGAGTCTGAAGTAGCTTGTTTGCAGCCTCTTGATAGCGCTTTTGTTTTGAGTTATTTCTTGAAAATCAAATATTTAAATGTGATTTTGCGGTAATTTCCATATTGCAATGGTATGTTGTAAAAGAGTATGAATATCGTTAATATCCGTATCATTTGTGCGGCTTGCTTGTTTTCATGGTGATTAAGCATCGAAAACCAGGCCGTCGTATGAGGGCGGGTGGAATGACGGGCGATCAATCACTGCAGTTGATGTCGCAAATGATGTGGATGGCCTTGGCCATTGCCGGCCCCGTGCTGTTGTTCAGTCTGGTGGTGGGCATTTTGGTCAGCGTGATTCAGGTGGTGACCCAGATCCAGGATGCCTCCTTGGCTTTCGTGCCCAAGTTGCTGGCGGTATTCGCGGCCCTGTTGTTGTTTGGCCCGTGGATGCTGAAGTCGCTGGTGAACTATGCCGCGGGCGTGATTGGCAGCATCCCGTCTTTGTTCTGAAATGCTTCTCAATCAATGTCTTTTCCCCTGGATTTGGCCTGGTTATACGCCTCTTTTTTGCTATCGCTGCGTTTGGCGCCGGTATTGCTGCTGACGCCGGTGATAGGCGCGGCCAATGTGCCCGGAGTGGTGCGCGGGCTGTTAGGTTTGAGTTTGGCGGCGCTGATGACGTATGGCCTGGAGTTGCGGCTGGCTTTGCCCGCCAATGGCTGGGTGCTGGCAGGGCAGGCTTTGACCGAGTTGTTCATCGGCGCCTTGCTTGGTTTCGGCGTGCAGTGCGCGTTTGGCGCGCTGGCGTTTGCGGGACGTTTGCTGGATACCCAGATCGGCTTTGGTTTGTCCGGCGTGATCAATCCGCTGACGAAGCAATCCGGCGCGGCGATGGGCTTGGCGTTCGAGCTGCTGGCGGTGGCTTATGTCTATGCGGTGAATGGTCACCACATGCTGTTGCAGGCGATGGTTTTCTTGCTGGAGGCGCTGCCGGTGGGCGAGCCAGTCAGCCTGATGCTGGCTGAGCGGGCGGTGGGGCAGTTTGGCGTGCTGTTTGCGCTGGCGCTTTCGCTGGCGGCGCCGCTGTTGATCGCCTTGTTCGCCATTGATGTGGGCGTGGCGCTGATTTCTCGCTCCATGCCGCAGTTCAATGCTTTTGTGATGGCCATGCCGGTGAAGGTGGGCGTGGGCCTGGCGGTGTTGGCGGTGATCTTGCCGCGTTTGGGCGGTTTTTTTGAGCGCTGGTTTGCTTCGATCCTGGATTATCTGGCGAGCTTCCAGGGGGGCTAGGTGGCGGAGCAAGAGCAGGATAGGTCGGAAGAGGCGACGCCGCATAAGCGCGAGGAGGCCCGCAAGAAGGGTTCGGTGGCGCGCAGCCAGGATGTGTCGGGCGTGGTGTCGGCCCTGACCCTGTTGCTGGCGCTGATGGCGCTGGGGCCCGGCATGGCGCGGCACTGTCTTGGTCTGTTCGCCATGCTGTTGTCGCATGCGGGGGAGTGGTCGTTTGCGCAGCAGGCCTTGTCGGTGTGGATGCGAGAGCTGGGGCTGGAGTTATTTCAGACTCTGCTGCCGCTGTGGTTGTTGTTGGCGCTGACGGCGGGTGTGGTTGGCGCCGCCCAGGTGGGCCTGGTGTTCTCCACGGAGCCTTTGAAGCCGGATTGGCAGAAGCTCAATCCGATGGAGGGCCTCAAGCGCTTGTTCACCTTAAGGTCCGTGTTTGAGGCAGCGAAATCCAGTATCAAGTTTCTGGCTTTTTCTCTGGTGCTGTACTGGATCATCCGGGACATGCTGCCGGATTGGTTGTTGCTGACCGGCGCCGGGCCGGGCCGGGTGGCCGCCGCCATTGGCAATGCCCTGCTGCAAGTGCTGCGCTATATGGTCTTGGTCATGTTGTTGGCGGCGGTGGTGGATTGGCTGTTTGTGAAGCGCACGCTCAGCAAGAAGCTGAGGATGTCCAAGCGCGAGGTGAAGGAAGAGCACAAGCGGCGCGAAGGCGACCCGCGGATCAAATCCAAGTTGAAGGAGATCCGCCTGCAGTTTCTGCAAAAGACGCGCGCCGCGTCGCGGGTGCCGGAGGCGGATGTGCTGGTGGTGAACCCGCGTCATCTGGCGCTGGCGATCCAGTACCAGCGCGGGAAGATGGCGGCGCCGCTGTTGTTGGCCAAGGGCGCCGGCGAGATGGCTTTGAAGATGAAAGAGAGCGCCAGGCGGCATGGCGTGCCGATTCTGGAGAACCGGCCGCTGGCGCGCGGCTTGTTTCGCGATGTGGATGTGGATGAATGGATTCCCGATGCTTATTTCGGCGATGTGGCCAAGGCGCTGGTTTGGGCATTTCGGGTCAAGAAGGGTTGAACCGCTGGAGACCGGCGGTGTTGCGATGGCATTTTAGATGAGTAGCTTGCTCAAGTTGTTCAAAGAAGGGGCGAATGTGTCGATCATCCTGCTAATGGTCGGCATTTTGTTCGTCTTGTTCACTCCGGTTTCGGCACGAGTACTGGATGCGCTGTTGCTGGGCAATTTCAGTTTGGCGCTGTTCGTGCTGTTGCTGACCTTCTATGTGCGCAAGCCGGTGGATTTTTCCACCTTTCCGTCAGTGCTGCTGATCGCCACTTTGCTGCGTCTGGCGCTGAACGTGTCCGCCACCCGGCTGATTCTGTCCGACGGCGACGCCGGCCGGGTGATCGGGGCCATCGGCTCCTATGTGGTGGGCGGCAACTATGTGATCGGGGTGATTGTGTTCCTGATCCTGGTGGTGGTGCAGTACGTGGTGGTGACTAGCGGCGCGCAGCGGGTGGCGGAGGTGGCGGCGCGGTTTACGCTGGACAGCATGCCTGGTCAGCAGATGAGCATAGACGCCGATTTGAACATGGGCTTCATCGATCAGGTGGAGGCGCAGCGTAGGCGCAAGGAGCTGGAGAAAGAGGCGGGCTTTTACGGCGCGATGGACGGCGCCAGCAAGTTCGTTAAGGGCGACGCCATCGCCGGCATCATCATCATGCTGATCAATATCGTGGGCGGCTTCGCGGTGGGGGTGGCCCAGCACGGGATGCCGTGGCAGGAGGCCTTGCAGACGTACACCTTGCTGACCATTGGCGACGGCATTGTGACTCAGGTGCCGGCGCTGGTGATTTCGGTGGGCACCGGCATCATCATCACGCGCTCGGCGTCGGACGACCGGCTGAGCAGCGAGGTGCTGGGGCAGTTCACCGCCTATCCCAATATTTTGCTGATGGTGGCCGGCGCGCTGGCGCTGGCCGCGCTGCTGCCAGGCTTGCCGGCCTTGCCGGCCTTGATGCTGGCCGCGCTGTTCGCCGGCGGCGGCTTGGCGCTGCGCCGTTTGCGGGGCGGCGCCGAAGGCAGTGGGTCGGTGGAAGATGCCGACGCGGAGGCGGAGGCGGCCGACGCCTCGCTGTACGACGAACTGCGGGTGGATCTGCTGTCCATCGAGCTGGCGCCGGATTTGATGCCGCTAATGGGGCAGGACGGCAGCCTGTTGCTGGAGCGCATTGGCCTGTTTCGCAAGCAATACATGTTGGACTCCGGCCTAGTGCTGCCCAAGGTGAAGGTGAAGGAAAGCAAAAACTTGCGCGACGGCGCCTACCAGATCCGCTTGCAGGGCGACAAGGCGGGCGAGGGAAGTTTGGAGCCCGGCGCTTGGCTGGCGATCCATCCCGGCGGCGAGCGCGGCAAGCTGGAGGGCACGCCCACTACCGATCCCGCCTATAACCTCCCCGCTATCTGGATTCAGGACACGCAGCGGCCCCGCGCGCGCGAACTGGGCTACACCGTGGTGGATGCCGCCACGGTATTCATGACGCACTTTTCCGAAGTTGTGAAACGGCATTCCGCCGATTTGCTGACCCGCGAGGAGGTGGAGCGTTTGGCGCAGCATTTGCGGCAGACCCAGGCCAGCCTGTTGGACGAGCTGCTGCCCAATGTGATGACGCTCAGCGAAATCCAGAAGGTGTTGCAGGCCTTGTTGCAGGAGAAGGTGTCGATCCGGCGCATGGACACGATTCTGGAGGTGCTGGTGGATGCGGCGCGCGCCAGCAAGGATGTGGACGAGTTGACCACGCGCGTGCGCCAGCGCCTGGGCAGCGTGATTTGCGCGCCGTTGCTGGACGGCGACGGCGCTTTGCATGTGATCACTTTGGACGGCGGTATCGAGCAAACCTTGTACGACGGCTTGCGACGCAGCGAGGGCGGCGCCGCGTCGCTGGCGCTGGACCCGCGCTTTGCCGAGCAATTGTTGAAAAAGATGTTGGCCGAGTCCGAAAGGATGGCTGGAGCCAATCACATGCCGGTGCTGCTGTGCGCGCCGGAGGTGCGCGCCAATTTGCGCAAACTGACCGCGCGGATGATGCCGCACCTGCATGTGCTGGCCTTGAACGAAGTGCCGCCGGGCGTGGGTTTGAAGGCCTTCGCCGCAGTGACGTTTTGACGGAGGGACCGGATGAGCGAGCTATTGAACGTGATGGCGGCTTCGATGCAGGCCGATATGAACCGGGTCAATACCGTGGCCCACAACATCGCCAATAGCAATACGGCGGGCTATAAACGCTTGTTCACGCTGGGCGGGGATGTCCAGGCCGGCGCGCTGGCGGATACGCGGCAGGGCGCGATGAATCGCACCGGTTCCAGTTTGGATCTGGCGATAGAGGGCCCCGGTTATTTCTCCGCGCTGGATAACGGCGGCGCTTATGTCAGCCGCGGCGGCGCCTTGCGGCTGGATAGCCGCGGCAGGCTGGTGCTGGCCCAGTCCGGCATGCCGCTGGAGGGCGAGCAGGGGGAAATTTTCCTGCAGTCGGGCGCTTTTCGCGTGGCGGACGATGGCCAGGTATTCCAGAAGGAATTGGCGGTGGCCCGCATCAAGCTGGTTTATCCGGCCAAGGACGCGCGGCTGGAGGCCGCCGGCAATGGTTTGTACCGGGTCAGCGGGGCCATGGCCGACCCCAAGGACTTGGGCGGCCCCGGCCGATTGCGGCAGGGGTTTCTGGAAATGTCCAATGTGAACTCCACGCGGGAAATGGTGGAACTGATGGAGGCAACCCGTCATTTCGAGTCGGTGCAGAAGGCGGTGCAGGGCATGGACGCGGTGTGGGACAAGGCTTTGCGCAGCTTGGGCGAGTTCTGAGGACAATGAGGCGAGGACGGAATCGTGATTGATGCATTGTATGTGGGCGCCACCGGCATGGCGGCGCAGCAGGGCGGCTTGGAGGCGGTGGCCAACAATCTGGCCAATATGAACACGCCGGCTTACAAGCGTTCGCAAGCTGTGTTTGACGACCTGGTCTACCGCGAAACGGCGCGGCAGACGCCGGCTCAGGGCGAAACCGCCGGAACGGCCTATGTGGGTCTGGGCACGCGCTTGAGCACGGTGGAAAAAGTGTTCAGCCAGGGGGATTTGCGGCCGTCGGAGTCGGAGTTCGACGTTGCGCTCAATGGCGAGGGTTTTGTCGCGGTCAGCAATCCGGACGGCAGCCAGCTGTACAGCCGTCTGGGCTCGCTGCGGGTGGGCGAGGATGGTTTGTTGCAGTTGCGCAGCGGCCAGGCGCTGGACCCGGCCATTACCCTGCCGCGAGACACTCGTGGTCTACGGGTGGCCGAGAACGGCCAGGTTTCCGTATTGACCGAGGAGGGCAAGACGCTGGATGTCGGCCGGATCGAGTTGGCCTTGTTCAATAATCCGGCCGGGCTCAAACCGGTGGGAGAGGGGCTGTATCAGGCAACCGAGCAGTCCGGCGCCGCGCAGATCGGGCCGGCAGGGGAAGAGGGGCGCGGCAAGTTGGCGCACAAATACCTGGAAGGCTCCAATGTGAAGATGGCGGACGAACTGGTCAGCATGATGCTGGCCCAGCGCGCGTTTGAAGCCAACTCGCGCATTATCCAGGCCGCGGACGAGATGCAGTCCATCGTCAACAATTTGCGGCGCGGCTGATGAAGCGAGCCGCGCTGCTGGCGGTGTGGGCGGCGTCGATTCCGGCTCAGCCGCTAACGGCGCGGAGTGCGGTTGATGTGGAGAGCCGCAGCGTCAGCTGGGTTCAGTTGCTGGAAGGGGGCGTTCCCGCTGTATTGCGACGCTCCCTGGAGGCGAGGCCGCTGGCCACTGGTTTGAAGGCAGGGGAAGCCCGCTCGCTGGGGCGCCTGCAACTGCTTAGCGCGTGGCGGGCGGCGCTGGGCGTGGAGGCGGACCGTTGGCCGGTCCTGTTGCCTGATCAGATTACGGTCACGCGCAGGGGAGGGGAGCCGGCGGCGCCTGCGCTGCTCAAGGAGGGGGAGCAAGCCTTGCGCGCTCGCTTGAGCGGCGAGTGTGAGCGTTTGGCGCTTCAGCCTGAGAGGAACGAGATCAAAGCGCTGCTGCCAGCGCAAGGCGTTAGCTTGGCTGCGCGTTTGCCCGCCATGCCGGCGCCGGCCAGACGGATGGCGGTGTGGTTGGATGTTTTTGAAGGTTCTGAGCTGTACGGCAGCTGGCCGGTCTGGTTTCAGGTGAGTTGCTTGCGGCCGGTATATCGCGCCAGCCGGGCGGTGGTGAAAGGCGAAGCCTTGTCCGCGGCCAATGCCGAACACACGCTGGCGGACTTGACGGAAGCGAGGCCGCTGCCCTCGCTGCAGGGCATGGCCGCCGCCAGGGATCTGGCCGCGGGAACGGTGCTGCGGCTGGCGGACGTCAAACCGGCGGCGCTGGTGCGCAAGGGGGAACGGGTGCTGGCTCGCTTGCGCAGCGGAGCGATTCGTTTGGAAGTGGGGGCGGAAGCCTTGGAAGACGGCGCTATGGGGCAGCTGGTTTACGTCAGGCGGGAGCGGGACCAATCCGTATTCAAGGCCATCGTCGTGGCCAACGGCGTGGTGGATGTGTTGTAACAACAGGCGGCCTGGCAGGGCCGAGTGGAAATGAACAAGAAAACATGGTGCTTGCGGATTTTGCAAGGCGGGGCGCTGCTGGCGCTGACCGTTGCGCTGGCGCAAGCAGGCGAACGGATCAAGGATCTGGGCCGTTTCAATGGCTGGCGCGATAACCAGTTGATCGGCTATGGCCTGGTAACGGGCCTGGCGGGGAGCGGCGACAGCGCGCGCAGCCAGATGACCCAGCAATCAATGGCCAACCTGCTCAAGCAGTTCGAGGTCAATCTGGGGCCGGACCAGGTTAATAGCCGCAACGTGGCGGCGGTGATGATCACCGCCAATATGCCGCCCTTGCTGGAGCCCGGCGCGCGGGTGGATGTCACGGTGACGTCGATCGGCGATGCCCGCAGCTTGCTGGGCGGCAGCTTGCTGCAGACGCCGCTGAAGGGCGGCGATGGTCAGGTCTACGTGCTGGCGCAGGGCGCGTTGTCGGTTGGCGGCTACCGTTACGACAGCAATGGCAACCGGGTGCAGAAAAATCATCCCACAGTCGGGCTAATTCCCGCTGGCGGCATCGTGGAACAGGCGGTGGCCACCAGTTTCATCCGCAACGGCATGGCTGAGTTTCTGCTGGCGGCGCCGGATTTCACCACGGCCGAGCGCATTGCGCGGGCAATCAATCAGAAGCTGGGCCGCAGTCTCGCCAGTCCGCTGGGCGCGGGCAAGGTGGGGATCCGGGTTGACTCGGCTTCCGCTGCGGACGCGACTCATCTTTTGAGCCGGATCGAGGCGATCGAAGTGACGCCGGACGACCGCGCGCGGGTGGTGGTGAACGAACGCACCGGCACTGTGGTGGCGGGCGGCAATGTGATGCTCTCCGCCGTCACCGTGGTACACGGCGACTTGAAAATATCGGTGGAAACCGATTATCTGGTCTCGCAACCGCCTTCGCTGTTTGGCTCCTCACGCGACGTGCGGACGACGGTGGTGCCGCAGACCCGCGTCGCGGTTCAGGAGAAGCCTTTGCCGGGCATCAGTCTGAAAGGCAATTCCACCATCGCCGATCTGGTCGCGGCGCTCAATCGCATTCAAGCCAGTCCGCGCGACGTGATCGCGGTGTTGCAGGCGGTCAGAACCGCCGGCGCGCTGCGCGCGGAACTGGTCATTCAATAAGAGAGGAACGGGCAATGCAAATCGCTTCGCTTGGCGAAACCGTCTCGCGTTCATTGGATGGCCTGGTGCTGCGGCAACAGGTCATCGCGCAGAACATAGCGAATCTCAACACTCCCGGCTATACGCCGCTGCGAGTGGACTTCGAATCCGCCTTGCAAGGTGCGGAGGGCGCGGGGCCGCGCATTCTGCCGGATCGGCGCCCGGCCCTGGTTCCGGGCGCCGCGGGCTCCGCAGCGGAATTGAGTCATCAGGTGTCGCAGTTGGCGGATACGACGCTGCGTTACCAGACCCTGATCAAGGGCATCAATAAGCAGCTGGCCATCATGCAGTTGGCGATTTCGGACGGGAGGCGCTAAGTGGCCGGACTTTGGGAGTCGCTGGCAATTAGCCAAAGCGGCATGGATGTGGAGCAACTGAGGGCGGAAGTGGCCGCGCGCAATATCGCCAACGCCAATGTGGCGGCGGCGCCAGGCGCGCCGTTGGCCAAACCCTTGCGGGTGATGACCCAGCCGGTAGGCGTGGGGTTTGGCCAGGCGCTGGCGCGGGCGGAGGCGGGTTTGCCGCCGCCGGGAGGCATCCGCGCGGTGGTGGTGGAGTCAGACACGCCGGCCCGCAAGGTGCTGGAGCCGTCCAGCCCCTTGGCCGACGCGCAAGGCTATGTGCAATACGCCGGCGTGAACACGCTGGAAGAGATGTTTGCGTTGACCATGGCGGTTCGGTCTTATGAAGCGAACGTGACCGCGTTCAACGCGGGACGCTCGATGATGCAGAAGGCGCTGGAAATTGGAGGCAAGCAATGATTGAGGCGATTGCCGGCAGCGCGCTGGCGGATTCACTGTCCAGCGCGGCGGCCAAGCCCTTGGCGCCAACCGGATTTGAGAAAGTGCTGACGCAGCTGGAGAAATCCGAAAACAGCCTGGGCGGGCTGCTCAACGACGTGGCGACCGGCCAGGCGGGCAGCTTGCACCAGGTAATGTTGCGGATGGAGGAAACCCGCATGCAGTTCGAGCTGTTCATGCAGGCGCGCAACAAGGTATTGGAAGCCTATCAGGAAGTGATGCGGATGCAGGTGTGACGAGCGGTTTAGGAACGATACGATCTGCGGTGCGTCGTCGTAACGTAGCTCGGTGGCTACACCTTCGGAGGACTCATTAACTTGATGTCAACTCCGCTTCCTCAGCTGTTTTCGCCTGGCCTCGTGTGGGCTCGCGAGACCGTAAACAGCGACTTGGATATTTGATTGGATAGGCGAGAGATGGTCGATTTTTTCAAGGCGCTGTGGCAGCGCTCTTCGGGTGCGGGGCGCGCCCTCCTGGTGATCGGGGCTTTGGCTGCGGTGGCATTGCCGGCCGGCGCGTTTTGGTGGTCCGGCCGCACCGATTACCAGGTGCTGTTTGCCGATCTGGACGCGCGCGACGCCGCCAGCGTGGTGGCGGCGCTGGAAAAGCAGAAAACGCCCTACCAGCTGACGGATGAAGGCAAGACCGTCCAGGTGGAAAAAGACTTGCTGTACAAGACCCGGATGAAGCTGCTGGGTGGCGGTCTGGATCTGAAGAGTTCGGTGGGCTTTGAGCTGTTCAACAACGCGGAGTTCGGCGTGACCGAGTTCGCGCAGAAGATCAATTACCTGCGCGCGCTGCAGGGAGAGTTGGCGCGCACCATCATGGGCTTCGACGAGGTGCAGAACGCGCGCGTTCACCTGGTGTTGCCGGAGGGGGGGATGCTGCGCAAGCGCGGCGCCAAGGCCAAGTCTTCGGTATGGGTGACGTTGAAAGGCGGCAAGAGCCTGCAGCAGGAGCAGGTAAGCGGCATTCAGCGGCTGGTGGCCGCTTCGGTGCCGGAGATGGACATCGCCGCGGTAACGGTGCTGGACCAGCGCGGCGTGGCTTTGTCTGCGCGTGCGCACGACGAAGAAGGCGTGGCGGGCATGGACGCCGGTTTGCAATTGAAAAAGGAAACCGAAGCGTATCTGGCCGACAAAGTGAGCCGCATCCTCGATACGGCGCTTGGGCCGAACCAGGCCGCGGTCAGCGTGGATGTGGCCTTGGACCTGTCCTCGCACAAGCTGACGCGGGAGTCAGTGATTGGCGATGGTTCGGACAAGGGAATTCTGGTGCGCCGGAAAGAGCAATGGCAGGGCGACGGCGATGCCGCGCGCTTGCCGCCGTCTTCGGCGGGCGGCTCCGGCGGCAATAAGTCTTTGGATGCCGAATATCAGGTTGGTCGCGAGTTGCGACAGACCAGCAGCGGCGGCGGAGCGGTCAAGCACATCAGCGTTGGCATCGTGACCAATACCAGCTTGTCCGATGCCACGGTAGAGCGGCTGCGCGAGGTGATTTCGATGGCGGTGGGCCTGGATAGCGGCCGCGGCGACGGCATCGCTTTTTCGGTGCTGGACAATATCGCTCCGGTAGCGACGGCACAGCCGGCGGAGGCCTTGCAGGCGGTGCCCGCCCGTCAAACAGCAAGCGATGTTGGCGAGTGGATCTTGTGGGGAGGCGTGGCTGTCGTGTTGGCGCTGGGCATCGTTGTCGTCGGCGTGCAGCGCCGCAGGGCGGCAACACGTTCGCTGACGGAGTCCGAACGCGAACGCTTGCTGCGGCAAGTGCAACGCTGGTTGGCTGCGGATCAGGTAGGGGGCGGCAAGTGATGGGGCAGGAGAGTTTGCGGGCTGCCTTGGCGGTGTCGGCGCTGAAACCCGAAGAGCGGACTTGGCTGGAGTCGCGTTTGAGCGAGGAAGAGCGCGCCTTGCTGGGGCAAGCTCTGGGGCGTCTGGATGACAGGCCTCTGACCGAGCAGGCGGATGAGCTGGAACCATCTACGACCTCTCCGGGAGGAGCCAATCTATTGAGCCGCGGCGTGGAGCCTTTGCTGGAGGCGCTGTTGGCGGAACCCGTGTGGATGCAGGCGGCTTTGGGGCATGCGCTGGGCGCTGAGTTGCGTGGCAAGGTCCTGAGCGCGGCCCAGGATGCGGAAGCCTGGCGCGGAAGGGTCGACAGCTTGCGCCGCGACTGGTCCGGTGGGGAGCCGCAAGCGGCCCCGGCTTTGCGCGCAGCCATGCTGAGCCGTTTGCAAGCATTGACGGCGGCGGTGCCGGAGCGGCCGCTGGTAGGCTCGTCGGGTCTGGAGCCTGCTCCATCCAGCCTTGGATTGAGGTTGCGAGCCTGGTTCGGAAGCCTGCGCCATGAGTGACATCATCCGTAATCCTAGCATTCGGAAAGGCGCGGTTTCGAGCGCCGCCGCAGCCCGGCCGCTAGTGGATCCACCGCCACCTCCGCCCGCGCGGCAGCCGGAGATGGAAGAGATTCAGGCCATGCGCGCGCGCGCGCTGGCGGAGATTGAGGCCGCCCGCGTTAAATGCCAAGGCGAGTGCGAAGAACTGCGCGCGGCGGCGCGTCAGAACGGGTACCGGGAGGGCATGGCGCAGGCCGAGGCCGAGTCGCTCCGCTTGCGAGAAGCATTGAGCGCTCAGGGCAAGGCTTTGCTGGCCGCCTTGGGCGGTGTCCGCGAAGCGGTGCACGATGAAGTGGAGCGCATGTTGACGCCGTTATTGCTGGAGGCGTTGGCGCGGATGATAGGCGAGATGCCTCCGTCCGCCGAACTGGCGCGCTCCTGCGTGCGCAGCGCCTTGCGCGAAGCGGCGGGGCGCGAGCCGGTGCGGGTTCGGCTTCATCCGGTCGATGCGGCCTTGCTGGCGGGCGACGACGCGGTATTGAGCGAGACGGGCCGCGAAGTGAGCGTGGTGGCGGATGCCAGCCTGGACGGCGGCGGCTGTATTGTCGAAACCATGCATGGCGATATTGACGCGCGCATGAGCACGCAGATGGAGCGTTTGCGCCGGAGTCTGCATGAGGCCCGCGCGCGATGATGTCGGGACTGGCGCAATTGCGCGAGGCGATCCACGGGGCCGATCTGGTGGAGCGGGTGGGCTACGTCAGCCGCAAAGTAGGGTTGCTGGTGGAGTCTTGCGGACCAGCCGGCATCGGTTTGGGTGCTCTATGCCATATCGAGCTGGCCGGCGACAGGCCGGCGGTGTTGGCCGAGGTGGCCGGCCTGGATCGGGACCGTTTGCAATTGCTGCCTTATGGGCCGGTGGACGGCCTGCTGCTGGGCGCCCGAGTGGTTTCTGCCGGGCATGCTTTTTCGGTGCCGGTGGGCGACGCTTTGTTGGGAAGGGTGGTGGATGCATTTTGCCGGCCGCTGGACGGCAAGGGCGAAATCGAGTTTTCCGGGCGGAGGCCGGTGCGCAGCGCGCCGATTCCGGCGTTGAGCCGCAGCCGGATCGACCGGGTGATGGAAACCGGCGTTCGGGCGATAGACAGCATGCTGACCATAGGCTACGGACAGAGGCTTTCCATCATGGCGGGCAGTGGCGTGGGCAAAAGCACGCTATTGGGCATGCTGGTGCGCAACTGCGCGGCCGATGTGGTGGTGGTGGGCTTGATTGGCGAGCGCGGCCGCGAAGTGCTGGAGTTTATCGAGGAAAGCCTGGGTGAGTCCGGGCTGGCGCGCGCGGTGCTGGTGGTCGCCTCCGCCGACGAGCCTGCGCTGGTGCGCGAGGCGGCGGCCTTGAGCGCGGTGACGGTGGCCGAGCATTTCCGCGACCAGGGCCGTTCGGTGCTGTTGATCGTGGATTCGTTGACCCGCTATGCGATGGCCCGGCGGGAAGTGGGGCTGGCCATTGGCGAACCGGCCACCTCGCGCGGTTACACCCCGTCGGTGTTCTCCGAGCTGGCGGGCATGCTGGAGCGCTGCGGCACGCGCAAGGAGGGCGGTTCGATCACCGGCTTGTTCACCGTCCTGGTGGAAGGCGACGACATCCACGACCCGGTGGCCGACAGCGTTCGCGGCATAGTGGACGGTCACATCGTGTTGTCGCGCGAGTTGGCCAATGCAGGGCATTTCCCCGCGATCGACGTGCTGGGCAGCGTTAGCCGGCTGTCGTCGGCGCTGGCCTCGGAGGAGGAGCTTGCCCTCATGAAGGCTTGCCGCAAAACCCTGAGCGTGCTGGCGGCGAGCAAGGACTTGCTGGAGTTGGGCGCTTATCGCCCCGGCGGCAATCCGGAGCTTGACCAGGCCTTGGAGCGCAAAAGCGGCCTGGAGGCCTTTTTGCAACAAGATACTCGGCAGCGCGACGAAAGAGCGGCCGCGCTGGCGAATTTGGCCGCGTTGCTGCATGGAGGCTAAATGGCTGGTTTTTCTTATCGGCTGGAGCCCTTGTTGGGTTTTCGCCAGTCCTCCTTGCAACTGACGCGGCAGGCTTTGTCGACGGCGGAGGGGCGCCTGGATACCGCTCGTCAGTCCCTGCGCCGGGCGGAGGAGGAGGTTCTCGTTTGCGAGCAAGCCTTGGGCGTGCTGGCGAGCAACCCTCCCATGTATTTGTCCGCTCTGAGTTTCTTGCGGGAGCAGCGGCTGCGCTGCCAAGCGCTGTCGCAGGCCGTGGTCGAGGCGGAACAGGACTGGGCACAGGCGCGGGTTGTTCTGCAGAACGCGCGCATGGAACTGAGGCAGGTGGAAAAACATAAAGAGCGCCATCGATTGGCCGCCCGCGAGCGTGAGCAGCGCAAGATGTTTCGCGAGCAGGATGAGGCTTGGCTGCAAGGCCGCAGACAAGGAGGAGCATGAGCGTCATCGTGTTGGATGGAGAGCAGAGCGGCGCGCAGGCGCGTTCGCGGCGCGAGGCGCCGGAACCGCAGGCGGGCCGGCAATGGCAACGGCAATTAGAGGCCGAACTAGCCAAGCGCAGTGTGTGCAAGGCGATTCGTCTGGGCGGTGCGATGGATGCGAGCGCTGAATTGGCTGTTGCGGGCCGGCATGGCTCGTTGCCGAATGAGGGCGAGGTTTTGTCCAGTAGCTTGTTGCACAGCGTTGAGCCTGCCCCGAAAGCGCCGCGCGTGGAGGGAGAGGAGATGGCGGTGGCGCGGGCGAGCTTGACTTGGAATGTGGCGATGAAGGCAAACGCCGTAGGCTGGCAGGCCGCGCCGGTGGAGCCGCTTGCGGATGGCGTGGACGCGCCGCCCGCCAAGGAGGCGGCGCTGGAAGCCGAGACGGCGGAGACGCTGAGAGCTTGGTTGAAGCCCTGCAAGGTTACGGTATTCGCCGATCAGGGCGCATTGCGAGTCTGGGTGCGGGATGCCCGGCTCGACGCTGGCGAGGCCGAGGCCTTGGGGCAACGGCTGGCTCGCCAGCTCAAGGACAAGGGAGGGCGGTTGGCGATGCTGGCCGTCAACGGCGCGGTGGTCTTTAGGGAAAGCGCCGCAGGCGGCGTGCCTATTTTGAAACAGGGGTGAACATGGCGACTACAGGTTTGGGCATTTCTAGCGGCGACAGCGTTGCGCAGACGAGAGGAATTACCCAGCAGGATTTCCTGCGGATTCTTTCCACGCAGCTGACATTCCAGGATCCGCTGAAGCCTATCGACAATCAGCAGTTCATGGCGCAGATGGCGCAGTTCTCTTCGTTGGAGCAGACGAGGATGTCCAATGAAAAACTGGACACCTTGCTGGCCCAGCAGGCGGCCAATCAGTCGCTGGGCTTGATCGGCAAGACGGTGGAGGTGGTGACGGCTGGCGGCAATGTGCCGGGCCAGGTCACCACTATTTCATTTGCCGGCGGGCAGCCCATGTTGACGGTGAAGTCCGCCAGCGGCGAACTGATGACCGGCGTGTCGCTGACCCAAGTGGCGCTGGTGCGCGGGAGCGCGACATGATTGATACCATGTTTGTAGGTTTGAGTGGCCTGCGCACCTTCCAGAAAGGCTTGTCCAATATCGGCAACAACGTTGCCAATCTGAACACGCCCGGCTTCAAG
Source organism: Chromobacterium sp. IRSSSOUMB001 (assembly GCF_023507765.1). Classification (NCBI taxonomy): domain Bacteria; kingdom Pseudomonadati; phylum Pseudomonadota; class Betaproteobacteria; order Neisseriales; family Chromobacteriaceae; genus Chromobacterium; species Chromobacterium sp. IRSSSOUMB001. The sequence continues at coordinate 241,582 of NZ_JALCYU010000007.1, read as the reverse complement.
CGTACTTCCCTGCAATTCACCGACATGATGTACCAGTACGACATGCAAGGGGGCAACGGCGGCCAGCACGGCGTGGGCGTGAAGATTGGCTCAACGGTGACGGACTTTTCCTCCGGGGAGTTGCAAGCGTCGGCCAATCCTTTGGATGTCTCGGTGGACGGCGCCGGTTTCCTGGTTTCCAAGAATGGAAATCAGATCAACTACAGCCGGGTGGGGCAGTTCGAACTGGATCTGGATGGCGCGCTGACCTCGCGGCAAGACAAGTCGCGAATCCAGATGCTGGGGCCCAACAAGGAGTTGCAGGATTTCACCATCGGCGCGCTGCGCAGCCAGGCGGCCAAGACGACTACCACGATCAAGTTCGCCGACAATCTGTCCACCGGTGCCACTAACAGCAGCGTCGAAACCACTGTGTTCGACAAGGACGGCGTGGCGAGGCAGTTGAAGATCAGTTTCACCAGCACCGGTTCCGCTACGCCTCGCAGCTGGAAGGTGGAGGTTCAGGACAAGGTGGCGTTGAGCACTTTGGGAAGTGGAGAAATTCGTTTTGATCCGGATGGCTCGCCGTCCTTTGGCTACAACCAGATGTCGATCCGCCTGGGCACGCCCAGCAGCGGCGGCAGCGTTGTGAAACTGTTCTTTGGCGAGCCGGGCTCCATCTCGGATACCACCAGTCTGTCCGGCGGCACCTCTTCCACCATACGCGTGGCCAGCCAGGATGGTTATGCGTCGGGCGCACTGACCAAGCTGAGCTTCGATCAGGACGGCAAGGCGCAGATCAGCTACTCCAACGGACAAACCACGGTCGCCGGCAGACTGGCGCTGGCCTGGTTCGCCCAGCCGGATCAACAACTGGAGCGCATCGGTTCCGGCTACTATCGCGCGCTTCCGGGACACGCGCCTGAATACGGCGCGGCGGGCAGCGGTGTTTTCGGAAAGGTCGCGGCAGGCAAGGTGGAGCTGTCCAATGTGGAGCTGTCCGCCGAGTTCAGCGACATGATGATCACACAGCGCGGCTATCAGGCGGCGTCGCAGCTGATTTCCGCCGCCAATGAAATGATGCAGCAAGCCTTGCAGATGAAGGGCGGGCGATGAGCGTTGCCCTGCCGTACCGCTTGTACGCCGGCGCGGAGTTGGCCCAAATCGAATCGCGGATGCGCGAGCGCTGCGCGCATTGGCTGCAAGACTGGTCCATTGCAGAAGGCGAGGCCCAGGTAGAGCTTCACCCCGTTGCCTTGTCGGATCTGGCCGGCCTGGAGTGGCTGGATGGCGGCGAAGCGCTGCCGGCGATGGCGAACGACGCGGACGCGGATGGTTTTTTCTCGGCGATATGTCTTGGCGTGAAAAAAAGCCGCGCGGCGCTGGAAGCCTCGGACGTTGCCGGCCCAGTGCTGGACGCCGCCCGTCTGGCCCTGGGGCGTCAGTTGACCGTCGCCAGCGGTAATTGCCGCTACCAAGCCAAAGCAGGGCGCGCAGCGGAGCTGTCGCCCTTGTATTCCGTGGTTGGCGCGCTGTGTCTGCGATTGCGCGTGGCGGGCCAGGCATTGTCGCTGCTGTTGTCGCCGGAGCAGGCTGCGGCCTTGTTGCCGGCCAAGGCCGCGCCGGCGGCGCTTGAGGCGTTGAGGCTGAGGGATTTGTCGTTGGAGCAGCAGGTTGAGCTGGAGGTGCGCGCCGCGCCGGCCCGCCTTTCCTTGGCGGATCTGGATTCGTTGCGGCCGGGAGATGTGCTTCGGCTGGACCAGAAAGTGGATGGGGTATTTGAGCTTTGCCTGCCCGATGGCATGGTCTTGGGACAGGCGAAGTACGGTCTGGATCAGGGGCGTTTGGCGGTGAAAGTCGCCCGACAGGCGCGACCAATCAATAAAGAGTGAGACATGAGCAAGGAAGTTGAAATTTTCAATCCAGCCCCTTTGGACGCCAAGGTGGATGCGGCGGCGGCGGGTTTGCTGGGCGGTCGTCTTGAATTGCTGAAAGACGTGGAGGTCAGGTTGGACACTCGGATTGGGCGCTGTCGGCTGAGCATCGCCGCCTTGGACGCCTTGAAGGAGGGAGAGGTCTTGGCCCTGGACAAGGCGCCGGGAGACCCGGTGGAGATATTGTTGGGTGGCCAGGTGGTGGCACGCGGCGCCTTGGTGGTGGCGGGGGACCATCTTGGCGTCCGCATCGAACAGGTGGCGAGTCTTTCCGCGTGAGCAAGATGATGGGAATGAAATACGCGCTTGCTCTGATGTTGTGCGTCCACAGCATCAGCGTTGCGGCCGGCGATTGCGCGGCCGGGGCTTCGGCCCCCGGCTGCGCGGTTTCGGCATCCGAGCCGGCGCGGGCGCGATTGCAGTTTCGGAGTGATCCCCCGGCGGCAAGCGGCGGCCTGCTCGGTCCTTATGAAATGCTAGGCGGCTTGGCCCTGATCGGCGCTGCGGCGTGCTGGTGGCGATTGCGCCACCAGCGCTTTGGCCAGGCTGGACTGGGCTCGGAGGACCTGCGCGTAGTGGGCAAGTGCCGCTTGTCCGCCAGATCAACGGTGTATGTGGTTCAGCATCGTGATCGTGAAATTATGCTGGCGGAAAGCGAGCATGGCATCACCGTGGTCAGGGATGAGCTTAAAGCATGAAAAAAATGCAGCAGTTGGTTTGGGCGCTCGCCTGGTTGCCTCTGATGGCCGACGCTAAAACGCAAATGGTGGATGTGGCGCTGAATGGCGCGGGTGTCAGTCAGGCGGTGAACATCGTGCTGGCGCTGACGCTGGTGGCTTTGCTGCCCGGCATGATGGTGGCGATGACGTCGTTTACTCGAATTGTGATCGTGCTGTCCATGTTGCGGCACGCAATGGGCATGCAGGAGACCCCGCCCAATGTGGTACTGATCATGTTGGCGGCCTTCCTGACCTTGCTATCCATGGGGCCCACCTTCGAGAAGTTGGATCAGCAGGTGATGACGCCCTTGTACCAGCAACGCTTGCCGGCTTCGACCGCTCTGCGGCAGGGAGGCGTCATCATGAAGGAGTACATGATAGGCCGGACCCGCGAGCAGGATATGAGCTTTGTGCTGAGCAGCGCAGGCAAGGACATGCCGGACAATGCAGAGTCCATCAGCCTGGTGCATGTGGTGCCGGCTTTTTTGTTGAGCGAACTCAGGCTGGCTTTCCAGATTGGTTTCGTGATTTTCCTGCCTTTCCTTCTGGTGGACATCATCGTCTCCAGCGTTTTGATGGCGATGGGGATGATGATGGTGCCTCCGGTTTCCATCGCGTTGCCGATCAAGGTGCTGATGTTTGTATTGATCGATGGCTGGACGCTGGTGGCCAGGGCGGTGCTGTCCGGCGGCACCTGATCCGCGATGTCCGCCCTGAGTTCGCCCTTGGATGGAGACGCGCGCGATTTGTCGCAAGCCGCCGACACGGCCTCATCCGAAGCTCGAGCCGCTTTGGTGGAGGCCCACCAGCCCTTGGTGCGCATCCTGGCTGCCCGGATCTATGCGCGGAGAGTGGGAGACAGTTTCGAATTTCACGATGTGTTCCATTGGGGAATGATAGGGCTGTTGGAGGCGATTGATCATTATCGCTCCGAATGCGGCGTGGCATTCAAGACCTATGCCGAATACCGGATTCGGGGAGCGATCTTGGATCAACTGGCGCGGACCTCGGAAGTGGCGAGCCAGGCATCGGCCCGTCGCAAGGCTTTGCAGGAGCGAGTGGAGGCGATTGAGCCGGATACGGCGGAACCATTCAACATCTTGCGGGAATTGTCGGTGGGGTTGGCCATTGGCTTCATGTTGGAGGATAGCGGGATGTACCTGGCCGAGCCGGAGCCGCTGTCAGAGGATACTGCCTACCGTTCCTTGGAACTGAAGGAAACCAGGCGGGACCTGTTGGACAGCCTGGCCGGGGTGCCGGATAAAGCGCAAAAAGTGCTGCGCCTGCACTATCTGAATGGGGTGCCTTTTTCCGAGATCGCTCAGTTGCTGGGTTTGAGCAAAGGGCGGATTTCGCAATTGCACAAAGAGGGCTTGGCTTTGTTGCGCGCTGGCTTGACCTCGAAGAAAGAGGGGGTGGGCTAAGTGAATATGCCCCACGCGCCTAAACTTTTCCGTCGCCGCCGGGATAAGACTGTTACAGGGTGCGATGCCGAACCGTAGAAACAAGCCGATGGTGTTGTTTGCTTAAGAGGGGCGCCATCCAATTGAAAGATCGATTATGCCTTGTTGTGCCAGAATAGTACTGTTGTTTGCGGCCTTGTCCGCGCTGGGCGGCTGCGTAGCGCCCAAACCGTTGATTGCCGGCCCGACCAGCGCGGACCCCATGCCAGTTCCCATGGCCCAGACCACCCCTGGCAGCCTATATCAGGCTGGTCGTTATCGGTCCTATTTTCGCGATGATGTGCCGTCCCGCGTGGGCGACAGCCTGACCGTGGTGATTCAGGAACGAGCCAGTTCCAGCCTGTCCGAGGAGGCCAGAGGCAGCCGGGACACCCGGCTTGGCAACGAGGCGGGGGTGGAAATGGACGCTCCCGTCGTCAACCGGATGTTTGGCTGGTCCCCGGGGAAGAAGTCCTTGTCTGGCCAATTGAGCGCGTCCGGCAACGAGAAGATGGATGGCCGGGGCAGCCGCAACAATAGCAGCAGCTTTACCAGTTCCATTTCAGTCACCGTGGTGGGGGTTTTGGCGAACGGGTATTTGCGGGTGAGCGGAGAGAAGCAGGTCCAGATCAATGAAGGCAGCGAGCAAATCAGGCTGTCCGGAACGGTGAACCCTCGCGATATCCAGCCTGGCAACTTGGTGTCCTCCACCAAGGTTACGGATGTTAGATTGGAGCAGCAGACCGCCGGCAATCAGAGCTTGTTTGCCAAGCCCGGCTGGCTGACTCGTTTTTTCATGAGCGTGCTGCCGTTCTGATGCGGCGACTTGTTGAAATGGAGTGGTAATGGATTACGCGGTATTGGATCAGGAAGAGCTTTTCCAGTTGGCTGTGCAGGCGATGGAAAGCCAGCAACATGCGGAAGCGGTGGCACTGTTGAAACAAGGCGTGAGAAACGATGGCGAAGATGCCCGCCTACGTTACTTGCTGGGCGCGGAATATGCGCAGATTGGCTTGTTTGACCGCGCAGTGCTTGAAATGGAACAGGCGGTGGCTTTGCAGCCGGGCTTGGTGATGGCGGGGTTCCAGCTGGGTTTGCTGCATTTGACCCAGGGGCAGCCGGATCGGGCCGAGCAAGCCTGGCTGGGACTGGAGGCTCTGGCTGCGGATCACCCGCTGCAGTTGTTCCGTCAGGGCTTGCTGCATCTGATTCGGGATGAGTTCGCCGCCTGCCGGGAGTACTTGACGCGAGGTATCGCAGCCAACCAAGCCGCGCCGATGCTGAACGAGGACATGACGCGTATTTTGGGGCAGATTGACGTTCAGGAGAATGCTGTACCGGTGGCAGAGAGGGAGCCGGCCGTAGGCGGTTCTGCGGGAAACTTACTGCTTCGAGGCTATGCCGCCAGTGGAGATGACAAGCTACATTGACGCAGATGTTTTGCTGGAATTGAACCGATGGAGCCGATAGACAAAGCCGGTATTTTGCAGCGCTTGTTGGCTAGGAACCGCTCGGTCGAGGGCCACAAGGCGGCAGCCCCGAAATCCGCGCCGACTACCAGTGCGGTCAAGGCGTCCGGTGGCGCCGATGTGCGTCGACAGATTGCCAAACAATTACGCGCCATCGATCCGACTTGGCCGGATGCGGAGTCTCGCGCACTGGAAGTGCATGTGCGCGCTTTGCTGGCGGAAGAGTTTGGCGCTGGCGCGGCAACAGATCCAGCTTTTGGCGGCTTGGTGGCGGATGTGGCGGCGGCGATTCGTCAGCACGCTCAATATGAAACGCTGGCCGCGTACTTGCGACAGCAATTGCAACAATCCCATAAGCAAGCATGATGACCGAACTCAATCAGCGATTAAGCCAACTAAAAGCTTATCTAACGGCCGATCCGGCCAACCCTCATTTGCTGCTCGAACTGGCTGACCTCCATTTGCAGGCAGGCAGCCAGGATGAATATGAAGCAACGCTGCAGCGATTGTTCGCGGCGGCTCCGGGACATTTTGGCGGGCGCTCTTTGCAGGGCGTTGGCTTGATGCAGCAGGGGCGGCTGGATGAAGCCGCGGCGGCGTTCCAAGCCTTGCGGGACGATGGCTGGGAGGAACCAGCCTTATTCTACAATTTGGCCTATGTCTTGATGCTGCAAGGGCGTTATGAAGAGGCGGAGCCCCAAGCCGCAATAGCGGCCAAGAGATTGGAACTGTTGCCACAAGCCGGACCGCTACATGTTCGGGCCCTGCACTTTTTAGGGCGGCTGGAGGAGGCGGTTTTAGCGGCGGAATCGGCTTTGCAGCAGTATCCGGGGCACCTGGTCTGGTATGGCCTGTTGGCGACGCTGTATCTGGATCAAGAGAATCTGGCTGCTGCTGAGAGGGTGGCGCGTCAGGTGTTGGAGCTTTCGCCTTCCGATCCGGATGCGGCTACGGTGCTGGGTATGTTGGCTTTAAGCAAGCAGGACTTGTCGGTTGCGCGCCCCTTGCTGCGGCAGGCGTGTGTCAGCAAACCGAATTCAGGCCGTGCGCAGATGGGCTTGGGGTTGATTTCCATGTTGGATGGGCAATTGGATGAGGCCGAGTCCCGTGTTGTTCTGGCGCTGCGTGCCATGCCAGGACATATTGGCAGTTGGCATGTGCTGGCTTGGTGTCGAATCTTGAGTCATCGCCCCTTAGAAGCCAAGGAGGCTTTACAGGAGGCGCTACGGCTGGATCGGAATTTTGCCGATACTCATGGTGGCCTCGCCATCGTCGAGATTATGGAAGGGCGCCTGCAAGAAGCGCAGCAGTCCGTCAGGCGGGCGCTGGGACTCAATGCCGGCAGTTTTCCCGCTCAATACGCCCAGAGTTTGTTATTGCAGTCGGCGGGCCAGGCCGAGCAAGCCAGGGCTATTCATGATCGATTGTTAAATAGCGAGGTGTTGCCGGATGGCACCAAGTTGAATGAGGCGCTGGCTAGAGCAATGGCCTTATCGTCGTTTTAAGTGTGGTGCCGGCTCGTGCCGGCTATTTTGAATTGTGGTGGGTGGGTTTTGTCGTTTTCAGGAGCGAGAGGGAGAGATGCATTTGAAGCATCTCTATATGCTGACTGACAGAGTGTCAGGGTAAAGGAGTTGGGGCCTGAGGACTGCGATGGGTGCTGGAGCGCACTGCCTCGCTACGTTTGGCGGTACGGGCCACGGTCTTGGGCGATAGTGAGGCCAATCGTTTCTATCAGTGTCATGGTTCTGTCTTGAGGAGCCAGAAGCTGTTCGATAACTATTAATTAGGCGGGGAAGGTCGGTCTCTTTGAAGATTCGCTATCTTATCGGCGGTAAGGGCGCTTCAGAACCTGTCCAAAGTCTCGCGAGCTAGGGCGAGACAAGGTGAAAATGGCTGAGAAAGCGGAATGTACACGTGGTGCATGAGCAATTTGAAGGCGTTTTCAACGCTGTATCTCCGACGCGCAGCAGACATTGGCTAGGTTCTCTGGGTGTGCGTGCTCAAAAGGGCTGTCACTGTAGCGATTCAACTTCTGGTTTCTCCAGAGTCTTCTTGTCTGGTTAGGGCGGATGGGGCCGTGATGAAGTAGCGCCGCCAGAAAGCCTCGCGGCAGGCGTTGTTGAAGCTGATGTGGCCGGGCTGGATGGTGTCGCCGGTGTCGCCGGACGGCTGGCGGACGACTTCGTAACGAATCCAGCACTCGGCGCAGGCGGCCTCGGCCGGGTAGTCGTCCTGTTCCGTCGTCCGCTGGATTACCGCGCCGTCGTCGAAAACATAGGTGGACTGCTCCGCAACGACGGTATAGCCCTGATCCGTCCAGCTGTCCCGGCTTGAGCCGTCCAGGCGCGCGCGGCGCGGGGAAGGGGCGTCCAGGATGGCGTTGACGTAGTTGACCAGATGATTCATGCGCGTACTGCTTGGAAAGGGGCGGAAGGTTGTAATGGTAGGCGCAAACGGGGCGGGGGTGAAGCGGAAGGACAAAACAAAAAAGCCCTGATGGCTCAGGGCTTCAATGTCTGGTTCTGGCGGAGAGGGAGGGATTCGAACCCTCGGTACGCTCGCACGTACGCCTGATTTCGAGTCAGGTACATTCGACCACTCTGCCACCTCTCCGACTCAGAGTGGGGCATTTTATTGGGCAAGGGATTGCCTGTCAATAGCCTTGTCGCGGCTAGCCATAAAAAACGCCGCCCGGAGGGCGGCGCATGGCGTGGAGCTGGTTTTGCTTAGTGCTTTTTCAGCTCGCCTTCCCACTTGGCCACCACCGCGGTGGCGATGGAATTGCCCACCACATTGGTGGCGGAGCGGCCCATGTCCAGGAAGTGGTCGATGCCCAGCAACAGCAGCAGGCCGGCTTCCGGTATGTTGAATTGGGCCAGGGTGGCGGCGATCACCACCAGTGAGGCGCGCGGCACGCCGGCCATGCCCTTGGAGGTGAGCATCAGAATCAGCAGCATGGAGATTTCCTGCGCCAGCGTCAGATCGATGCCGTAAGCCTGGGCAATGAAGATGACGGCGAAGGTGCAGTACATCATCGAGCCGTCCAGGTTGAAGGAGTAGCCCATCGGCAGCACGAAGCTGGCGATCTTGTTGGAGCAGCCGAAGCGCTCCAGTTGTTCCAGGGTCTTGGGGTAGGCGGCTTCGGAACTGGCGGTGGTGAAGGAGAGCAGCAGCGGCTCGCGCATCATGCCCATCAGCTTCAGCACGCGCGGGCCGATGAACATCGCGCCGGCCAGGATCAGCAGGCCCCACAGGATGCCGATGGACAGGTAGAACTCCGCCATGAACTTGCCGTAGGTGGCGAGGATGCTCAGGCCTTCCTTGGCCACGGTGGCGGCGATGGCGCCGAACACGGCCAACGGCGCGAACAGCATCACGTAGCTGGTCACTTTCAGCATCACGTGAGCCACCACGTCAATGGTGTCGATCAGCAGCTTGGCGCGGTCGCCCAAAGCCGCCATCGCGCAGCCGAAGAACACCGAGAACACCACGATCTGCAGAATCTCGTTGGTGGCCATCGCTTCAAACACGCTCTTGGGGATGGCGTGGGTGACGAAGTCCTTCACCGACAGCGCGCCGGCCTGGATGCCGCTGGTGGCGTGGGTATCCGGCAGAGGCAGGTTGAGCGCCACGCCCGGCTTGAGCAGGTTGACCATGATCAGGCCCAGTGTCAGGGACATCAAGGACGCGCTGATGAACCAGAGCATGGTCTTGCCGCCGATGCGGCCCACGGTCTTGGCGTCGCCCATTTTGGCGATGCCCACGATCAGGGTGGACACCACCAAGGGCGCGATGATCATCTTGATCAGGCGCAGGAAGATGTCGGTCAGGATGGAGATATTGCTTGCGAAGGCTTTGATGTCGGCTTCGCTAGCGGCATTCTCGCGATAGAGATAGCCGGTAATGATGCCCAGCACCAGGCCGATCAGGATCAGCCCTGTGAGTTTTTTCGACTGCATTGAGAAGTTCCTACCTGTATTTGAGAGCGTTTTGATAACAACACGGCAAGTTCGCAATGAAACAATGCCGGCGCCGGTCCGGTGGAGGGAGCAGCCGCTTCGTGTGTGTCAAGGTTGCCGATGTAGTGGCCTGCCTACGTTATTGTTGTTTGATTTTATTGGCGTTGCTGCCAGTTGTAGGACAGTTGTTGACCTATTTAGGGGTGGGATTATAGTGAATTAGCGAACGCTTGTCTTTGTTGTATTTCGAGTCTTGAATTTCGTGGCTGAGTATGTGTTGCGGAAACGAATGATAATGAGCTTGCCATCGGGATGGGGCCGCCCCCGGCGCCTTGCGGCGGCGGCCTGATGCGTCAGTGGTGGATGTCCAGCGTGACATCGCCGCGCTCTTCGGCCACGGTTTCCAGAATTTCCAGAATGGTGGTGTAAAGGTCTACGCCCAGCGCCTTGCGCGCCTCCTCCGTTTCGCGCCATACGATCTCGAACGGACCCGCCACGTCTTTGGCCAGGCTGTCGTACAGCGCGTCCAGATTACGGCCGAAATGCGCCGGCAAAAGCAGTTGCCGGCTTAGTTCGTCAAACAACTGGTCCAGACTTTTGATGTGGTGCAGTTCGCAAACTTTTACTGGCATGGTGGCACCTCGATGAAGCGGTTGTAGTGGTCCACGGTGACGAAACGCTGGCCGGAACCGGAGAACACGATGCGGTAAGCACCGCGCTTGCCCCCTTTATAGTTCAAGTCGGCTTCCTGCCATTGCCCTTTGGGCAGGCGTTTTTCGTAATTGCCGAAGCGGTCGCCGCCTATCGATTTGCCATTGAGGCCGGGCACGCTCCACAGGCTGCGGCCGGGTTGCCAGCCGGCGTTTTTCGCTTGGCGTTTATTGATGAATTGCGGAGGCAGCTGGCCGTTCTTGCCCAGTTGACTTAGCACCGCGCTCAGTTCGTTCTGGTTCAGCCGGTTGCCGGCTTGCTGATTGACTTGGGCCGCTACTAGCGAGCATTGGGGCAAGGCCCAGGCAGCGGGGGTGGCTATCAGACAGGCCAGCGCCAGCAGGCGCGATAGACGTGGAATCATTGAGCTTGCTCCAGGGGCAGGGATTCAACCGGATAGTCGGCGCCGATCAGCAGCGGTAGGATGCGACGCATGCCGGCGTTGTCGGCGTCGGTGGTGATGAAGCGGTAGGCCGGAGCGGCGGCGGGCGCGGTGTCCGGCAGCAGCGAGGCCACGCGCCGGGCAATGGCTTCGGCCGGATCGTACAAAGCGATGCCGTCGCCGGTGAGTTCGCGGATCAGCGGCTCCAAAAACGGGTAATGGGTGCAGCCCAGCGCGATGTGGTCGATGTTTTCGCCAAGTAGCGGCCGCACTACGTCCGCCACCAGTTCGCGCGTGCGCGGGCTGTCCAGTTCGCCGGCCTCCACCTGTTCCACCCAGCCCGCGCCCACGCGGCGCAGCACTTCAACGTGGCCTGCGTGGGTGTCCAGCAGTTTGCGCACCCGCTCGCTTTGCAGCGTGGCCTGAGTGGCCAGCACTGCGATGCGGCCGGTGCGGCTCATGGCCGCCGCCGGCTTGATCGCCGGTTCTATGCCCACCAGCGGGATGGAGAGTTCGCGGCGCATGGCGGTGATGCCGGCGGTGGTGGCGGTGTTGCAGGCCACCACCAGCAGGGTGGCGCCTTGTTCTTGCAGGTAGCGGCCCATCCTGACACTGCGCTCGGCGATGTCGCTGTGGCTGCGTTGGCCGTAGGGGCAGTAGGCCTGGTCGGCCAGATAGGTGATGCCCCAGCCGGGCAGCGCGGCGCGCACGGCCTTCCATACCGAAAGGCCGCCGAGGCCGGAGTCGAACATCGCGATCATGATGCGTGTGTCAGTTGTTTTGGATGACGATCTTGGGGAATTTGCCGGAGAAGTCCTGAGCTTTCTCGCCCACCTTCACCGCTACTTTGCGGGCGATGGCCTTGTACAGTTCCGCCACTTTGCCGTCCGGATCGGCCGCCACCGTGGGGGTGCCGCCGTCCGCCGCCAGGCGGATGCCCATGTCCAGCGGCAAGGAGCCCAGCACGTCCACGCCGAAGTCCGCCGCCATCCGCGCCGCGCCGCCTTCGCCGAAGATGTGTTCGGCGTGACCGCAGTTGGAGCAGACGTGGATGGCCATGTTCTCCACCATGCCCAGGATGGGAATGCCCACTTTCTGGAACATGGTGACGCCCTTGCGCGCGTCCAGCAGCGCGATGTCCTGCGGGGTGGTGACGATGACGGCGCCGGTGACAGGCACTTTTTGCGACAGCGTCAGCTGGATGTCGCCGGTGCCCGGCGGCATGTCGATGACCAGATAGTCCAGATTGTCCCAGCGGGTGTCGTTGAGCAACTGTTGCAGTGCCTGGCTGACCATGGGGCCGCGCCAGACCATGGCCTGATCCGCGTCCACCAAGTAGCCGATGGACATGGTTTGCACGCCATGGTTTTCCAGCGGCTTCAGGCTCTTGCCGTCCGGGGTTTCCGGACGCTGGCCCTGCAAGCCCATCATCAGCGGCTGGGACGGGCCGTAGATGTCGGCGTCCAGGATGCCGACGCGCGCGCCTTCCGCGGACAGCGCCAGCGCCAGGTTGGCCGCGGTGGTGGATTTGCCCACGCCGCCCTTGCCGGAGGCGACGGCGATCACGTTCTTGACGCCGGAGAGCAGCGGCACGCCGCGCTGGGCGGAGTGGCTGGTGATCTGGCTGCCCACGCGCACGCTTAGTTTGCGTTGCTCGGCCAGCGGCGCCAGCGCGGCTTCAAAGCGCTGGCGCACGGATTCGTGCTGGCTGTTGGCCGGGTAGGCCAGCACCACGTCCAGCGACAGCTCGGCGTCGCTGATCTTGATGTTTTTCACCGCCTTGGCGGCGACGAAGGGTTTGCCGGTATTGTCGTCGATCAGGCTGGACACGGCTTCCAGCACTTGAGCATCGCTGAGTGACATGCTGTTTTCGGTTCCCGGTGAGGACTGGAAAAGGCGGGTGAGCTTGGAAAGCATGGGGAGGACATCCGTTGAATCTGTGGCTGTCCGGCAGTGTACCCCAACTTGCCCGCGCTGGCATCGGCGCGGGCAAGTTGGGCTTGCTGCCAGCCTGGTTTATTTGACCACGTTGCCGGCGACGTTGAGCACGTCCCAGGTGCGGGCGAACGGCGGCGCGTAGCAGAAGTCCATCATGCCCAGTTCGCGCGCGCTGACGCCTTTGGCGATGGCTACGGCCAGCGCGTCCAGCCGGTGCACCACATCGCCGTTGTGGCCTATCATCTGCGCGCCCAGCAGCCGCTGGCTGCCGGTTTCATAGCAGAGTTTGACGTGGACTTCCGCCTGGCTGGGCACGTAGTTGGTGTGGTTTTTGTCTTTGACCAGCACGCTCTTGCAATCGAAGCCGGCCGCGCGCGCTTGCGCGTCGGACAGGCCGGTGCGCGCGGCGTCCAGCGACAGCACCCGCACCGCGGCGGAGCCCAGGGTGCCGGGATAGGCCTGGTGGCCGCCGGCCAGGTTCTCGCCCACCAGGCGGCCCAGCTTGTTGGCCCCGGTGGCCAGCGCCACGTAGACCGGTTGGCCGGTCAACTGATGCGGAGCGGCCGCGCAGTCTCCGGCGGAGTAGATGTCCGGCAGGCTGGTTTCGCCGTAGGCGTTGACCACGATGGCGCCGTTGCCCAGTCGCGTGAGGCCGGCGTCGGCGGCGAAGGCGGTATTGGGGCGGATGCCTATGCTCAGCACCACCAGATCGGCCGGGTATTCGCCCCGTTCGGTGACCACGCTTTGCACCGCGCCGTCGCCGCTCAGCGCGGTGACGGCCTCGGACAGGTGCAGCGCCACGCCGTGTTCGCGCAATTCCTGCTCCATCAGGCTGGTGATTTCGGCGTCGAAGGCGTCCGGCATTACCCGCTCGGCCAGTTGGATCAGCCGCACTCGCTTGCCCAGGCGAACCATGGCTTCTGCCAGCTCCAGGCCGATGAAGCCGGCGCCGATGATGACAACCTCGCGCACCTCGTCGCGGGCCGCGGCGGCGCGCAGCGCCAGGCCGTCCTCCATTACCCGCAGCGTGTGTACGCCGTGCAAGTCCAGGCCCGGCAGCGGCGGCCGGATCTCGCTGGCGCCGGTGGCGATCATCAGTTTGTCGTAAGCGACGTCGAAGGCTTCTCCGTCCGCCAGCCTGCGCACGCGCACCCGCTTGGCGGCGGGGTCTATGCTCAGCGCCTGGTGGCCGGTGTGCACGCGGATATTGCGCTTGGCGAAGTCTTCCACGCTGAATTCGGCCATATAGCCGGGATCGTCGAACTCGCCGCCGACGAAATAGGGGAGGCCGCAAGCGCCGAAAGAGATGATGTCGGACATCTCGTAGACGTCGATTTCAGCTTGCGGCGCGCTGCGGCGCGCCTTGGCCGCCGCGCTCATGCCGGCGGCTTCGCCGCCGATGATGACGATTTTCATATAGTGTTTCCGTACGGGTTTTGCAGCGCCGCACTGTATCGTTTCGCCGTGCGGCGGCCTCTGTCCGCGCTCTCAGGCGGCCTGTGGGGTTTTCTTGCCCGCTTTAATGGTAAAACCGCCGTGGATGCTTAGTTTACAGGCTGTAAATCGGCATTCCCAGGCGGTTTTCAAGGCTGCTTCGCGCGCAGAGCGTTAAGCCATCTCTTCGTCCAAATTGATTTCGCGATCGCTATTGAACACCTGCATATCGATCTGGCCCAGCAAGCGGCTGGTTACCGTGCCGGCGGTGATGGAGCCGCTGACGTTGAGCGCGGTGCGGCCCATGTCGATCAACGGCTCGATCGAGATCAGCAGGCCGGCCAGCGCTACCGGGAAGTCCAGCGCGGACAGTACGATCAGGGCGGCGAAGGTGGCGCCGCCGCCAACGCCCGCCACGCCGAAGGAACTGATGGTGATGATGGCGATCAGCGGCACGATGAAGTGTAGGTCCATCGGATTGACGCCCACGGTGGGGGCGATCATCACCGCCAGCATGGCCGGGTAGATGCCGGCGCAGCCGTTCTGGCCGATAGTGGCGCCAAAGGAGGCCGCGAAGTTGGCGATGCCGTCCGGAATGCCCAACAGCTTGTTCTGCGTGGCCACGTTCATTGGAATAGAACCGGCGCTGGTGCGCGAGGTGAAGGCGAAGGTCAGCACCGGAATCACCTTTTTAGTCCAGCGCAGCGGGTTGACGCCGGCCAGGCCCACCAGAAGCAGATGCACGGCAAACATCAGCAGCATCGCGCCGTAAGAGGCCAGCACGAAATTGATCAGGTTGACGATGTCGGTCCAGCTGGAGCCGGACACCACCTTGGTCATCAACGCGAACACGCCATAGGGCGTCAAGCGCAGCACCAGGGTCACCATGCGCATCACGATGGCCTGGGCCACGGCGATGAAGTGGCTGAAGCTGGCGAACAGCTCGGGCTTTTTGCGGGCGATGCCGGTGGCGGATAGGCCGATCAGCACGGAGAAGATCACCACTGCGATGGTGGAGGTCTTGCGCGCGCCGGTCATGTCCAGGAAGGGGTTGGCCGGCAGGAAGTCCAGCACCAGCTTGCTGAAGGACAGGTCTTCGACCGTACTCAGGTTCTTCACCAGCGATTCGCCGCGCGCCACTTCGGCGGCGCCAGCGGTCAGGCCCTCGGCGCTGAGGCCGAACAGATTGGCCATCAGAATGCCGGCGCCGGCGGCGAGCATCGTGGTGAACAAGAGCACGCCCAGGGTGGCGGCGCTGATTTTGCCCAGAGACGAGCCGCCTTCCAGCTTGAGCAGCGCGGCGATGATGGACACCATGATCAGCGGGATCACGATCATCTGCAGCAGCTTCACATAGCCGGAGCCGATGATTTCACATAGTTCCAGGCAGGCGGCTAGCGCCGGCGAGCCGGGTTGGGCGAGCCATTGCAGAGCGGCGCCGAAGGCGACGCCCAGCGCCAGGCCGGTGAAGACCCGTTTGGTGAAAGAAACGTGGGTGCGTTGCTGCTGCCACAGCAGCGCCAGCAAGGCCAGCGTGACGGCTAGCGTGGCGATGACGGTCAAGGTCATGGGAAACCCCTTAATCTATTGGTTTTGTCGTCAGGTTTCACTGGCCGCCCGGGCCGGTTGGGTGTAGGAGGTTTGGGGTGGGGCGGCGAGCTGGGCTCAGGGTAGCGACGGCAGGGCGCCGGTTTGTTGAGCGAGGTCAGACGAGCGTGGAATCCTGATAAAAAGCTTCATCCAGGCCGGGCGATGCGCGAGTGAACACGCGCGGCCAAGCCGGTAGATACGGTGATAAAGGTAGTATTTTACCGAGGTTCCATTCTTTTTACTTATATTAATAAGTATAAGCTTATTGATTGTTTTTCTATCAGCCGCGCGGCGATCTTGGGTCGGGGCGATAAAGCGGAGGGCCGCAATGGCGCGGCGTGTTGCCCCTCTTGCTTGGGTAAGATTGATTGTCTTGACCGCAAATAGCTGTTTTTATTGTGTTTGTGGCAAAAATTGCTTTGCGCGGAGGGAGTTCTGCAGGTACAATTGCGCCCTTTTTTCGCTTTATTGGCCCTTGTCCGTCCGGCCGCATGGGCAAGCGCGCCGCCGCTTGCCGGTCTCAGAAAGGCTGCACCTCCGTAATGTCCGCTCTACACGCAAAGCTTAGCCGTTCCAATCTATTGTTCCCGCTGGCTCTGGTTCTGTTCGAATTCGCCGTCTACATCTGCAACGACATGGTGCAGCCGGCGATGTTGGCCGTGACCCGGGAATTCCTGGTCGATGCCTCTTGGGTGCCGGCGTCGATGACTGCCTTTTTGCTGGGCGGCGCGCTGCTGTCCTGGCTGACCGGCCCCTTGTCCGATCGCATCGGCCGCCGGCCGGTGCTGCTGTTCGGCGTCGCCTACTTCACCGTGACCTGCCTGGCCACCTATCTGGTCAGTTCCATCGAAGCCTTCATCGCGCTGCGCCTGCTGCAGGGCATCGGTCTGTGCTTCATTAACGCCGTCGGCTACGCCGCGGTGCAGGAAGCCTTTGAAGAAAAGGCCGCGGTCAAGGTCACCGCGCTGATGGCCAATGTGGCGCTGATCGCTCCCTTGGCCGGCCCGCTGGCCGGCGCCGCCTTGATGGAGCTGGCGCCGTGGCGCACCAGCTTCCTGCTGATTGCCGCGCTGTCTTTCCTGGCCTTGTTGGGCCTGCTGTGGAAAATGCCGGAAACCACCCAGCCCAGCCATGAAAAGCTGCCGCTGGCGCAGATGGGGCGGGATTACCTGAAAGTATTCAGCAACGGCCGTTTCGTATTGTCCGCGCTGTGCATTCCCTTACTGGCGCTGCCGCTGATGGGCTGGATTGCCATGTCGCCGGTGCTGTTGATCCATGATCTGCACATGAGCGCGCTGGAATACGGCCTGATGCAGTTGCCGGTGTTCGGCGGCCTGATCGCCGGCAATCTGGCGCTGGTGCTGGTGGCCGGCCGCTGGCCGCTGGGCCGTTCCGCGTTGATCGGCATGTGGCCCATTGTGATCGGCCTCAGCCTGATGCTGTCCGGCGTGCTCTGGTCCGCGCACCCGCAGTACTTCATGGTGGCGGGCATGATGTTGATGGCCTTCGGCGAAGGCTTGGCCTTTGGCGTGCTGTATCGTTTCGCCTTGATGTCTTGCGACGCCGCCGGCAAGGGCACGGTGTCCGCCAGCATGAGCATGCTGTCCATGGCCGGCTACGCGTTGGGCGTGGAGCTATTCCGCCTCGCTTATCAGCAGGCGGGCATGTTGGGCTTCGCCTGCCTGTCGCTGGCCTTCTCGCTGGCCTATGTGCGGGTGGCGCGCAGTACTGTGCGCTGGGCGATGCTGGAGCGAGCGCAGCAAGCCGAAGCCAAACAGCCGGAACTGGCCAGCCAGGTTTCTTGAGCCGGCGTCTGATTCCGCAAACTAAAGCCCGGCCCGCATGCGCGGCCGGGCTTTGTTTTATCAGCGGCAGCATCCCGGATATCCATCGTGACCGCCGGGGGCGACTGCCTCTATAATCGATCGTTTGAGATCGCACCTTTGGAACAATCCTAATGACCAAACGCAAGATTCTGGTGACCAGCGCATTGCCTTACGCCAACGCGGGGCTGCATCTGGGTCACATGCTGGAACAGATTCAGACCGACATCTGGGTGCGCTTCCAGAAGATGCGCGGCCACGAATGCTATTACGTCTGCGCCGACGATACCCACGGCGCGCCCATCATGCTGGCCGCGGAAAAGCAGGGCATTACCCCTGAGCAGCTGGTGGACAGCGTGCGCGAACTGCACCTGGCGGATTCCCAGGGCTTCCTGATCGGCCACGACAACTACTACAGCACCAACAGCCCGGAAAACAAGGCGCTGGCGGAGCAGGTTTATCTGGCTTTGAAGGCCGACGACAAAATTGCCTGCCGCACCATCGAACAACTGTTCGATCCGGAAAAGCAAATGTTCCTGCCGGACCGCTTCGTCAAGGGCGAATGCCCTAAGTGCAGCGCCAAGGATCAGTACGGCGACAACTGTGAAGTCTGTGGCGCCACCTACAACCCCACCGAGCTGAAGAACCCGTATTCGGCCGTGTCCGGCGCCAAGCCGGTGCTGAAAACTTCCGAGCACTACTTCTTCCGCCTGGGCGAATGCGCCGACTTCCTCAAGCAGTGGACCGGCGGCGGCAGCGTGCGCGCAGACGGCGCGACTCAGCCGCATCTGCAGCCGGAGTCGTTGAACAAGATGAACGAGTGGATTTCCGGCGGCTTGCAGGACTGGGACATCAGCCGCGACGCGCCGTATTTCGGCTTCGAAATCCCCGGCGCGCCGGGTAAGTACTTCTATGTATGGCTGGACGCGCCTATCGGTTACATGGCCAGCTTCAAGAACCTGTGCGATCGCAGCGGCCTGAACTTCGACGAATGGTTCGGCAAGGATAGCCGGACCGAGATGTACCATTTCATCGGTAAGGACATCCTGTACTTCCACGCCTTGTTCTGGCCTGCGATGCTGAACTACTCCGGCCTGCGCGCGCCCACCGGCGTGTTCGCCCACGGCTTCCTGACCGTGGATGGGCAGAAGATGTCCAAGTCTCGCGGCACCTTCATCCAGGCCAAGAGCTACCTGGATTGTGGTCTGAACCCGGAGTGGATGCGCTATTACATCGCCGCCAAGCTCAATGGCCGCATCGAAGACATCGACCTCAACCTGAACGACTTCGTCGCGCGGGTGAATTCCGATCTGGTGGGCAAGTTCGTCAACATCGCCAGCCGCTCCGCCGGCTTCATCGCCAAACGCTTTGACGGCATGCTGGCCAGCCAGGTTAGCGACGGCGATATCCTCGCCAAGCTGCAGGCCGCCGCCGACGAACTGGCAGCCGCCTTCGAAGCGCGCGAATACGCCAAGGCGCTGCGCGACGTGATGGCGCTGGCCGACGTGGTCAACGCCTACGTGGACGCCAACAAGCCGTGGGAACTGGCTAAGCAGGAAGGGCAGGACGCGCGCTTGCAGGAAGTCTGCACCGTGTTGATCAACGCCTTCCGTCTGCTCACCATTTACCTGAAGCCGGTGCTGCCCAAGCTGGCCGAAGGCGTGGAAGCCTTCCTCGACGTGGCGCCGCTTGCCTGGAGCGACGCCGCAAACCTGCTGCTGGGCAAGAAGATCAATGCCTACCAGCACCTGATGCAGCGCATAGACCCTGCACTGATCGACAAACTGATAGAAGCGAACAAACAGAATATGCAAGCTACCGCAGACGCCCCGGCCGCCGCTCAATACGAGCCGCTGGCCGAAACCATCAAGATCGACGACTTCGCCAAGCTGGATCTGCGCATCGGCAAGGTGCTGAAATGCAACTTCGTCGAAGGCTCGGACAAACTGCTGCAGTTCACCGTGGATCTGGGCTTCGAGAAGCGCAATATCTTCTCCGGCATCCGCAAGGCTTATCAGGAGCCTGAGAAACTGGTGGGCCGCAATGTGGTGGTGGTGGCCAACTTGGCTGAACGCAAGATGCGCTTCGGTGTATCGCAAGGCATGATCGTCTGCGCTTCCGGCCAGGACGATAGCGAAGGCCTGTTCCTGCTGGACGCCGATCAAGGCGCCAAACCGGGCATGCGCATCGGCTAAGCCGGTAGTTCCTAATCCTGACTGTTCTTTTTGCTAGTTGGGTCCCGCGGCCCCTGCTGTCATATTGGCATGCAGGGGCCGCGTCATTTCGCGGCCCTGAAATCTTCACCAGGCTGTCATCTGAGGCTGTTACATTCACTGTAAGCCAAATGCGAAACATTCTCGTCCGGCTGGCGGAACTTTTGAAAATATGGTATGTCTCTAGATGAAATGAATTTTGAACAACCCAAAAAAAAGAAAAAGGAATGAACCATCATGAAAATTTCTCAACTGAAACCCGGCTACAAAATCCTTGAGCACAAGGACAGCGGCTCTACCATGCATTACGAAGTGGTCAGCATTCGACAGGTTGGCAAGATGTTTGAAGTGACTTTCAAGTCCGCCTTGGGCTTGGCCAGCGCCTTGTATCCCGCCAATGCCTTCATTCAGGCGGCCGCCTGATGCCACTCCCCTGCGTTTGTCCATTCCATTGCGCAGATTACAGATGAAGCCCCGCGAAACGCGGGGCTTTGTTTTTGGCCGGTCGGTTTCTTCCCGTGTGAAAAACTCAAGCCAGGCAGTTGACGTTTCGATGCAAATTGTTCATGCTTTTTGCATTTGATGGCGGAGGTTCCGTGCCGCAACGTGCAAAACTGATATTGGAAATCATTGTTAATTTCCTACTGCCCTGGTTGTGTTACCGCTATGGCGAGCCACGCTGGGGCGAGGCCGGCGCTCTAATGTTCTCCGCCTTGCCGCCGGTATTGTGGAGCGTGGTCGAACTGCTGCGCTTCCGGCGAGTGGACGCCTTGAGCCTGTTGGTGTTGCTGGGGATAGGCCTGTCCTTGCTGGCCATGCTGCTGGGCGGCGACGCGCGGCTGCTGTTGCTACGCGAGTCCTTGATCACCGGCTTGATAGGCTGCGGTTTCTTGTTGTCTTTGGCGCTGCGTCGGCCGCTGGTGTTTTATCTGGCGCGTGCGACCTTGGCGCGAGAGTCCGAGCAGGGACGGGAGCGATTTGAGCAGCTGTGGCGCTTTGACGGTTTTAGACGCGCTATTCAGCGGATGACCCTGTGGTGGGGTTTGGGCCTGAGCCTGGAGGCCGGCGGGCGCGCTTATCTGGCCTGGACCTGGCCGGTAGAGCGTTTTCTGCTGGTTGCGCCGTTCATCAGCTATGGCGTGATGGGCGGGTTGTGTCTGATGACCTTGCTGTATCGTCGGCGGATGCGGCGCGAAGCCGCCATGGCGATGGCTGCGTCCTGACGTGTTGGGTAGGGAGAATAAAAAAAGGGCCGCATAAGCGGCCCTGAAGTTCCGTGATGAACACTTAGGAGGAAAGACACGGCTGCTTGGTTTGCGGCTTCGCTGGCAGTCGAAACCGCAGCGGCAATGTCTTCCAAAATGCACAAAGATCGCGCCCGCATCGGCAGTGCCTGTTGGCAGACAGGCGGCTGACTTCTCGGGCCGCAATCGCTCGGGGAGAACGACTGCGCTGACCTTGAGTTCACTTTAGACGGTCTTTGTTGATCAGGTGTGTGGCAGCAAAGATCAACTGTTAACAAGTATGAATCATCTGGGGGCGAACTTTCTGCGCGTCTGTAATCTTTTTGTCAAAAGGCTTGACCAAGGAAACGTGGCGGGGTATAGTTCACTCCTCTGCACGAAACACAGCAGACAGATCAGACGCGGGGTGGAGCAGTCTGGTAGCTCGTCGGGCTCATAACCCGAAGGTCGTAGGTTCAAATCCTGCCCCCGCAACCAGTTAAAAAAGCCTGAAGCTAAAACAGCTTCGGGCTTTTTTGCTTTTTCATTCTCGCCCGGGAGGGCCGGAGTTGGCTGCGCGCCAGGCTTTTAGTTGAGAGAAGAGCTGCTTTATAGTGGTTTTATCTATTTGCATTCGGGAGCCCAGGCATGCGCATTGCCGTATTTGACGCTAAGAATTACGACCGCCACGCGCTGGAGGCCGCCAATCAAAATCACCGCCATCAACTGCATTTTTTCGAGCCGCGTTTGAACCAGGACACCGTGGGGCTGGTTCAGGGGGTGGATGCGGTGTGTCCTTTCGTCAACGACAGGCTGGACGCTGCGGTGGTGGCGAAGCTGGCGGCGGCGGGTGTGAAGCTGGTGACTTTGCGCTGCGCCGGCTACAACGGCGTGGATCTGGCGGCTTGCCGCCAGCAAGGCATCGCGGTGACCCGGGTGCCGGCCTATTCGCCGCACGCGGTGGCCGAGCACGCCTTCGCTTTATTGCTGGCGGTGGTGCGTCGCATTCACAAGTCCTATACCCGGGTGCGGGAGATGGATTTTTCGCTGGATGGGTTGGTGGGTTTCGATCTTCACGGCAAGACCATGGGCGTCTTTGGCGCTGGCCGAATCGGTCAGGCCACGATGTCCATCGCCCGCGGCTTTGGCATGCGGGTGCTGGCCTATGATCTGTATCCCAATGCCGAACTGGCGGCCAGTCTGGGTTGCGAGTTCGTATCTTTGGAGGAAATCTGGCGGCAGGCGGATGTGATCAGCCTGCATTTGCCGTTGACGGCGGAAAGCCGGCACTTGATCAATCGCGAGACGCTGGGACGGATGAAGCCGGGCGCGGTGTTGATCAATACCAGTCGCGGCGGCCTGGTCGACACCGCCGCCTTGCTGGAGGCGCTGAAGGCCGGGCGCTTGTCCGGCGTGGGCCTGGATGTGTACGAGATGGAAGAAGGCGTGTTTTTCGAGAACCTGTCGGAAAGCGGACTGCAGGACGATCAACTGGCGCGTTTGCTGACTTTCCCCAATGTGCTGGTAACTTCCCACCAGGGCTTTCTGACGCGGGAGGCGCTGATGAATATCGCCGACACCACCTTAGGCAACGCCGGCGCTTTCGAGCGGGGAGAGGCGCTGGTTAACGCCATCTCCGTTTAGTCAGGGAAGATCTCGGCGGAATACCCAGGTGAGTTCGCTGGAGGCCGTCGCATCGAAGGCGTAACCGGCGCTGTCAAAGTGCTTGAGTTGTTCCGGCTGGCTGACCTGATGCAGCGCGGCCCAGCGCACCATCATGCCGCGCGCGCGCTTGGCGTAGAAGCTGATGATTTTGTACTGGCCGTTCTTGCGGTCCTGGAACACCGGGGTGATCAGGCTGCCGTTGAGCTTGGCCGGCTTCACCGCCTTGAAGTATTCCTCCGAGGCCAGATTCACCAACACCGGGTCTTTTCTTTGCTCCAGCACCGCGTTCAAGGCGTGGGTGACGGTGTCGCCCCAGAACTCGTACAGGTTTTTGCCGCGCGGGTTGCTCAGGCGGGTGCCCATCTCCAGCCGGTAGGGCTGCATCAGGTCCAGCGGCCGCAGCGCGCCGTAGAGCCCGGACAGAATGCGCAAATGGTTTTGCAGATAGCTCATCTGGCTTGGCTCCAGGTTGGCGGCGTTCAGGCCTTCGTAGACGTCGCCCTTGAACGCCAGCACGGCTTGTTTGGCGTTGGCCGGGCTGAACGGCGCTTGCCAGTCGTGGTAGCGGCCCACGTTCAATTGCGCCAGCGCATCGCTGATGCTCATCAGCTTGCCGATTTCCAGCGGGCTCTTGGCGCGCAGCTCCTCGATCAGCTCGGCGCTGTGGTGCAGGAAGTCTGGCTGGGTGTATTGATCGGTGGCGGCGGGGGTGTCGAAGTCCAGCGTTTTGGCTGGTGAGATGACCATCAGCATGAGACGAATCCTTATTGAGCAACCGCCATTGTACTGGACTGCGCCGGGCTTGGCCCGCCGTCGTGACCGGCGGCGCGCTTGGCTCTAAAATGCAGGCCAGGATTTGAATCTATGATGGTCAGGCAAGGAGAAGACATGCGGGTATTGGTGCAGCGGGTGAGGCAGGCGTCGGTGACGGTGGAGGGGCGCGTGACCGGCGAGATCGGTTCAGGACTGCTGCTGCTGGTGGGCATAGAAGAAGAGGACGGGGCGGAGGATATTACCTGGCTGACGCGCAAGCTCAGCCAACTGCGGATTTTCAACGACGAGGCCGGGGTGATGAACCGCTCGGTACTGGATTGCGGCGGCGAGGTATTGGCGGTCAGCCAGTTCACCTTGTTTGCCAGCACCAAGAAGGGGAACCGGCCATCGTATTCGCGCGCGGCGCGGCCGGAGCGGTCTAGGCCCTTGTTTGATCAGTTTGTCGCCGCGATGGCAGAGACTCTGGGCAAGCCGGTGCCCACAGGCGTATTTGGCGCGGACATGCAGGTGGCGTTGGTCAATGATGGTCCGGTGACGATCTGGCTGGACAGCAAGACGATGGAGTGAGAGATGGAAGGCAGCCGCTGGCGGTCATGGCGCATTCTGTTGACGCCGTATTATCTGAACCTGTATGCCCGGCAGGCACATGTGCTGCGAGTGGCCGCGGCGTTTCTGGTTGGGCTCGGCTTGAACCTGTTGTTCGAGATACCCCACGGCAGCTGGATGCTGGTGACCATCCTGATCGTGCTGGGCAGCGTGCCGCATTGGGGCGGGGTGAGGCGCAAGGCTTTGCAGCGCATGGGCGGTTCTTTGCTGGGCGCGGCGGCGGGCCTGGTGGCGATGGCTCTGTACCGCCACTCTCCACTGTCTTGCTATGCGTGGATGACGGCGCTGGTCATGCTCAGCGCCTGGTTCGCGCTGGGCAAGGGCGAGTATTTGGCGCTGCTGGTGGGGCTGACCATGGTGATTGTCGCCGGTTTAGGCAACGAGCCAGTGGAGGCCGCGCTGTGGCGCAGCTTCAATGTGCTGGCCGGCTCTGTGCTGGGCTTGGTGGCCGCTGGGCTGTTTCCATTGCGGGCGATAGACAGCTGGCGTTTCTTGCTGGCGGACAATTTGCGCGAAGCGGCCACCCTGTACAGCAAAATCGCACGGCGGCGCGAGGTGGACGCCGGGCTAGCGCTGGAGCGTTTTAATAGCCGTTTGATCCGCATGCGCGCGCTGGTCGCGGCGGCGGTGCAGGAGTCCGGCCTGTCCGGCGGCCGTTTTGACGCCATCCAGCGGCGGCAACGCGCCCTGTGCAGCCTGCTGGACCGGATGAGCGAGGTCGCCCAGGATACGCCGGCCTTGACCGACGGCGCGGAGTCGCGCCGCGCCATTGTTCGCACGCTGATGCGCGCTGCTCACGGGATGCGTTTCAGCCAGCCGGGAATGCTGGCGGAGACGCTGGAGGAGGCCGTGAGTCCGCTGGCGCTGGACAAGCCTTCGTATTGCCATTGGCTGACCGCGGAGTTCAATCTGGTCGCCGAGCATTTGCGCGAAGACTTGGCGCTGCTGCTGCCCAGCTTGATGCAGGTGCCGCCGCCCAGTCGCGGGGTGCTGCTGATGGTATGGCGCTGGCTGAGCAGCGCCAGTCAAGGACGCGACCGATAGCGGCGGACATGATAAAAGCCAGGGTTTCCCTGGCTTTTATCATGTGTCCACGCGCTTATAAGCCCTGAATGCGCACTTTCTGACCTGGTTGCAGCCGGGTCAACTGGCGGGAATCGTTCCAGCGCTGGATATCGTTGTGGTTGACGCCAAAGCGGCGGGCGATGCTGAACAGGGTGTCGCCGCGCTGCACCACGTATTCGGCCGGCACGCTGCCAGTGGCGCGCTGGTTGATCTGCAGGCTGCTGACTTTGAGCAAGGCGTCTTGCTGCGCCTGGCTGGCTCGGTTGTCCGCCAGCAGCGTTACGCTCTTGTCCATGGTCTTGTTGACGTTCAACACCTGGCCCACCAGAACGGTGTTGGAGTCCAGCTGGTTGGCCGCTTTCAAATCGTCCAGGCCGAGGTTGAAGCGACGGGCGATGCTGTACAGGGTGTCGCCTGCGGCCACGGTGTAATTGCCGTCGGCGTCCGCCACGGCAGCAGCCGTTGCCGGGGGCGCCGTCGCTACGAGGACGGCTTTTGCCTGCGTCGGCGTCGTTTCCGGCGCGGCGGCCAGGGCGGGAGTGGGCTGGGCGCTCGCTTGCGGCGCCTGGGCCTGCGCAACCGGTGTGCTTGGCTGGACGGCTTGGGCCGAGGCGACCATCACCGCCGGCGCCGCGCGCGGCGGCGTTTCCGCCTGCGCCAACAGGGTGGCGCTGTCGCCGCTTTCCGGCAAGGCGGTATCGGTGGCGTCCAGCGGACGGATGTCGCGCTGATCCTTGCTCATCGCCACCAGCACCGGTTGACCGGCCTTGAGCGAGGTGCTGCTCAGATTGTTCGCGCTCATCAACTGGCCGGCGCTCATGCCGTGCTCGCTGGCGATCAGGCTGACGTTGGCGTCCGCGGGCGGAGTGTAGACTTCCCAGGTGAGCAGTGGCTTGTCCCACTTGGCCAGGTTGGCCTGGAACTTGTCGGCCTTGGCAGCCGGGATCAGCATCTGACGGCCGTTTTTGTGCGCGTATACCGGCAGGTTGAAGGCTGGATTCAGTTCTTTGAATTCGCTGATGGACATGCCGGCCAGCTTGGCGGCGATGTCGATGTTCATGTGCTTGCCGGTGGAAACCGCAACGAAGTAAGGCTTGTTGGGGAATTTGTCCAGGCGCACGCCGAACTTGGCCGGATCGTTGAGGATGTTGCGCACCGCCAGCAACTTGGGCGCGTAGTTGCGCGTTTCGTTGGGCATGCGGATATTTTCGTAAGTCACTTCCTGGCCGCTGGCCTGCAGCCGGGCGATGGCGCGGGAGACGTTGCCCTCGCCCCAGTTGTAGGCGGCCAGCGCGATGTTCCAGTCGCCGAACTGTCCATACAGGTTTTCCAGATAGTCCAGCGCTGCGCGGGTGGCTTCCATCACGTCGCGGCGGCCGTCGTACCACCAAGTCTGTTCCAGTCCGTAGTGGCGACCGGTGGCCGGCATGAACTGCCACAGGCCGGAGGCGCCGACATGGGATTTCGCGGTGGGAACGAAGGCGCTTTCCACCAGCGGCAACAGCGCCAGCTCGGTGGGCATGCCGCGGCGCTCCACTTCGTTCATGATGTGAAACAGATATTTTCTACTGCGGTCCAGCGTGCGGCGGAAGTATTCCGGCTTGCTGGCATAAAAGCGTTCCTGGCGGCGCACGATCTCCGCGTTCACTTCCGGCAGCTGGAAGCCTTCGCGCGCGCGTTCCCAAACGTTGTCGCCGTTGCGAAGCAGGCTGGAGTTCAGCAGCATCATGTCCAGGCCGGCGGCCAGGCCCTCGTCCACGCCGACGGATTGGCGAAACGCCCCATCCGCGTGCGCGGCGGAGGCAAATAAAAAAACAAATGACAGCGAAAGTGCCAACGGGGTGAAGCGATTCATTTGGCGGGCCCGGAATTCTGATTTCGGCTGATGCTAAACAGCCAACATAGGGGTGTCAACCAAAAAACCAAATAACTTCATGTGCTTTGCTGACATATAGGCCATACAGACTGCCCTGTGCCAGTTATTTTTAACAGTGGCGATCAGGATATAGTTTCTTGTCATGGTTTCAGCGTTTGCTCACGGACCTCAGCGCGCCGGCGATACGGCCTTGAAAACGCCTTTGAAGGGCCGAGGAACGGAGATGGGTCTTCCGTTTTTCCCGTCTTTTTCGCCTTGTTTCGCTGTAACTTGCGAGCTCATGAACAAATTCCTCAGAAGCGATTTTTCCACTCTCGCAACGCGGCAAAGACTTCGACAACCTCATCAAGAGCTTGGCCGCTCCAGTGCGCGGCGGACTGGCGCACCGCAGGCTCATGCGCGCGCAGGAAAGGGTTGCTGGCTCGCTCCAGACTGATGGTGGAGGGCAGGGTGGGCAGATTCTGTTCGCGCAGCTTCAGGTCCCGGCTCATGCGGATGGCTAGCACAGGATTGCCAGGCTCCACCGTCAGCGCGAAGCGTAGATTGGCCAAGGTGTACTCATGAGCCGGGTAGACCTTGGTGGCGTTCGGCAGCGCGGCCAGCTTGGCCAGCGAATCATGCATTTGCCGCGGCGTGCCTTCGAACAGTCGGCCACAGCCGGCGCCGAACAGGGTATCGCCGCAAAACAGCGCGTCGTCGATCACATAGGCCAGGTGGTTCAGCGTGTGGCCCGGAACTTCCAGCACCAAGGCCGCGCCGAAGGAGAGCTCGACGCGGGCACCGTCCATCACCGGGCGAGAGACCAAGGCGATGTCGGCGGGGCCGTAGACGGGGGCGTCCGGCCAGCGCGCGGACAGCTCGGCCACGCCGCCGATATGGTCGGCGTGGTGGTGGGTGAGCAGAACGGCTTCCAGCTGAAGCCCTTCCCGCTCAAGGAAGGCAAAGACCGGCGCGGCCTCGCCTGGGTCCACCACGACAGCGCGGCCGCTGTGATGCAAAACCCAGATATAATTGTCAGTGAAGGCCCCTACCGGGCTGACGGTGAATTTGGCTGGCATAAGGCTTCTCTCAATGAAGAATTCGTTTAGCGACTGGCTGAGCTCCAGCGAATTGGGATGTTATCTGCTGGAGCGGGAGCAGGCTTATTTCGATCGCGCCGTCGCCGACGTGTTCGGCTTCCATGCGGTGCAGTTGGGATTGCCGGAAGTCGACTTCCTGCGCGCCAACCGCATTCCCTGGCAGTGCCGCGTCGCCGATTCCGGACCGGCTCAGATCCTGTGCGATCCGGAGCAACTGCCGTTCGAGAGCCGCAGCCTGGACCTGTTGGTGATGCCGCATGTGCTGGATTTTACCACCGTGCCGCATCAGGTACTGCGGGAAGCCGAGCGCGTACTGATGCCGGAGGGCCGGCTGATCCTCACCGGCTTCAATCCGGTGTCGCTATGGGGCGTGCGCCGGCTGGTCCAGGGGCGTGAAAACGCGCCGTGGAGCGGCAACTTTCTGTCTTTGGTGCGCATCAAGGACTGGCTGACCCTGCTGGAACTGGAGCCCGCGAGCGGGGGCTTCATGGGCTACGCGCCGCCGTTTTCCCGCTGCGACTGGGTGCAACGCTTCCGCTTCATGGAGCGGGCCGGGGACCGCTGGTGGCCATTGGCCGCCGGCGTGTACGGCATTGAGGCGATCAAACGTCAGCGCGGCATGCGCTTGATTCTGCCCAATTGGAAGCAGGCCAAGGCCAAAACCGGTCTGGCGGTGGCCGCCGGCAACGAGCGTCATCACAGCCACAGAGAACCATGAGACAACACAGCAAGCGGGACGCAAGCCCCGGCAATGACGAGACAGCATGACGACTGAAGACAAGGTAGAGATGTATACCGACGGCGCCTGCAAGGGCAATCCGGGGCCGGGCGGATGGGGCGCTTTGCTGCGCTTCAAAGGCAAGGAAAAGGAATTGTGCGGCGGCGAGGCCAATACCACCAACAACCGCATGGAGTTGCTGGCCGTGATCAAGGGCCTGGCCACTTTGAACCGGCCCTGCCGGGTGGTGGTGTACACCGACTCCCAATATGTGCAAAAAGGCATTTCCGAGTGGATTCACGGCTGGAAGGCCCGGGGCTGGAAGACCGCGGCCAAGGAGCCGGTGAAGAACGCCGATCTGTGGCAGCAATTGGACACCGAACGTAACCGCCACCTGCACGTGGAGTGGCGCTGGGTCAAAGGCCACGCCGGCCATGAGTTCAACGAACGGGCCGATCAACTGGCCAACCGAGGCGTGGAGCTGGCCTGATCCGGCCGCGCCTGCCTTTCTTCAGAGTTCAGAGCGGTGCCGCCGGCGGCGGCCGCCGCCAGGATAGCGCATGAGACAAATCATTCTCGATACCGAAACCACCGGTCTCGAACACGCCCAAGGCCATCGCATCATCGAATTCGCCGGTCTGGAAATGATCAACCGCAAGCTCACCGGCAAGCATCTGCATCTTTACATCCATCCGGAACGCGATATCGATCCGGATGCCCAGCGCGTGCACGGCATCTCGCTGGAATTTCTGGAAGGCAAACCCAAGTTCCGCGAGGTGGCCGAGGAAGTGGCCGACTTCCTGCGCGACGCGGAGCTGATCATCCACAATGCGCCGTTTGACGTCGGCTTCCTCAACGCCGAGTTCGAAAGAGTGGGCCTGCCGTCCATCAAGAACCTGTGCGCCAACGTGGTGGATACGCTGCGCGAAGCGCGCGATCTGTTCCCCGGCAAGCGCAACAGCCTGGACGCCTTGTGCGACCGCTTCGAGATCGACCGCTCCAACCGCACCTTGCACGGCGCGCTGGTGGACTGCGAATTGCTGTCCGAAGTCTATCTATGGATGACCCGCGGCCAGGAAAGCCTGGTGATGGACATTGACGTCGACTTGCCCAATGGCCAGCACGGCGCGATGGATTTCGAGCGCAAGCCGTTGATCGTCAAGCGCGCCAACGAGCAGGAACTGGCCGATCACCAGAACTATCTGAACGATCTGGACAAATCGGTGAAGGGCACCTGCCTGTGGCGCAGCCTGGAGACGCCGGCCGGAGAGGGCACGTGAGCCGCTACCTGGCGCTGGTGCCGGCCGCTGGCCATGGCAGCCGCTTTGGCGCGCCCAGTCCCAAGCAATACCTGCAACTGAACGGCAAGCCGCTGATGTGGCATACCCTGCAGGCGTTGGCCTCTGTGGCCGCCGTTGAGGCGGTGGCGGTGGTGATTTCTCCCTGCGACGAGTGGTTTGACGATTTCGACTGGGACATTCCCAAGCTGCAAGTGCTGCGCGTGGGTGGTGTCAGCCGCGCCGAGAGCGTGCGCAACGGCTTGGCGGCGTTGGACTGCGAGGCCGACGACTGGATATTGGTGCACGACGCCGCGCGCTGCTGTCTGACCGCGGACGCGGTGGAGCGGCTGCTGGCCGAAGTGGGGGACGATCCGGTGGGCGGCCTGCTGGCCTTGCCGGTGCCCGACACCGTGAAGCGCGCCGACGCGGATCAACGCGTGGCGGTCACCGTTTCGCGCGCCGGCCTGTGGCTGGCGCAAACCCCGCAGATGTTCCGCCACGGCAAATTGCGGGAGGCGCTGCAAGGCGGCGATCTGGCGGACGTGACCGACGAGGCCTCCGCGATAGAGCGCTGCGGCGGCAAGCCGCGCCTGGTGGAAGGCGACGCCCAGAATTTCAAAGTGACTTATCCGCGCGATTTGGCCTTGGCGCGCGCGGTGCTGGCGGCAAGAAAGGATTGATATGTTTCGAGTGGGACAGGGCTACGATGTGCACCAACTGGTGGCCGGCCGGCCGTTGATCCTGGGCGGCGTGAACATTCCGCATGACAAGGGCTTGTTGGGCCACTCCGACGCCGACGCCTTGTTGCACGCGATTACCGACGCGCTGCTGGGCGCGGCGGCGCTGGGCGATATCGGCCGTCACTTTCCGGACACCGATCCCGAATTCAAGGGCGCGGACAGCCGCGCGCTGCTGCGCGAAGCGGCCAAGCGCGTGCGCGCCGCCGGCTGGAAACCGGTGAATGTGGACAGCACGCTGATTGCGCAGCAGCCCAAGCTGGCGCCGCACATCGACGCAATGCGCGCCGCCATCGCCGAAGATCTCGGCCTGGACCTCGACGCGGTCAACGTCAAGGGTAAAACCAATGAGAAGCTGGGCTATCTGGGGCGTTGCGAGGCGATAGAGGCGCAAGCCGTCTGCCTGCTGACGTCCGTGTAAAACCGCGCCGCGATTCGCGGTTTGCGGCTCGCAATTGATGACAGGTGTCTGGCGGATCGCCCCGTGCCATAATCCGCCCGGCGCAACACCATCCAAACACAGGAGGCATTACCATGTTGACTCAGGACCAACTGAAGCTTGCCGTGGCCAAGAAGGCCATTGAATTCGTGCCGGACGACAGCATCGTCGGCGTGGGCACCGGCAGCACCGTCAATCTGTTCATCGAAGAACTGGCCGCGATCAAGGGCCGCATCCGCGGCGCGGTGTCCAGCTCCGACGCCTCCACCGCCCGCCTCAAGGCCCATCACATCCCGGTGTTCGACCTGAACGAAGTGGATGCGTTGCCGGTGTACATCGACGGCGCCGACGAAATCAACCACCACCTGCACATGATCAAAGGCGGCGGCGCCGCGTTGACCCGCGAGAAGATCGTCGCCAGCGTGGCCGAGCAATTCATCTGCATTGCCGACGAAACCAAATACGTCGCCATGTTGGGCGGCTTCCCGCTGCCCATCGAAGTCATCCCGATGGCGCGCAGCTATGTGGCGCGCGAACTGGTTAAGCTGGGCGGCCACCCGGAGCTGCGCCAGGGCGTGACCACTGACAACGGCAATGTGATCCTGGACGTGCACGGCTTGAAGATTCAGAAGCCGGTGGAACTGGAAGAAATCATCAACCACCTGGCTGGCGTGGTTACCTGCGGCCTGTTCGCTCGCCGTCGCGCCGATGTGCTGGTGTTGGGCCGTCAGAGCGGCGTCGAAGAAATCCGTTAACGGCCAACTCAAAGTCCTGACGGCGCGCACCTGCCTCTGAACAGGCTTGCGCCGCCCGGAAGCGGGCAGATGAATTGTCACATCGTCGTCATCTGTCCGCATTAACATAGCGTTTTTTGACAGGTTTTGGTTTGGGGCAGACATGGCAGAGCATATTTCCAAACAGTTCGATATGGAGCTGGAAACCATCCGCACCCGCGTCCTGCAGATGGGCGGACTGGTGGAGCAGCAGATTTTGTCCGCGGTGGAAGCCCTGTTGGCAGGCGACATTGACAAGCTGGACAAGGTGATTGCCGAAGACGCGCTGGTCAACGCGATGGAAGTCACCATCGACGACGACTGCCTGCACATCATCGCCCGCCGTCAGCCGGCCGCCAGCGACCTGCGCATCGTGTTCACCGTGATCAAGGTGATCACGGATCTGGAGCGCATCGGCGACGAAGCCAAGAAGATCGCTCGCATGGGCAAGACCATCTATCAGTCGGAGCGCTACCAGATGCCGCGCTTCCGCGAAATCGAGAAAATGGCGGACTCGGCGCTGAGCATGTTGCGCCGCGCGTTGGACGCCTTCGCCCGCCTGGATACCAGCGCCGCCTTGGAATTGGCCGAGGCCGACCAGGAGCTGGACGAGGACTTCGCCGCCGAACTGCGTCAGCTGATCACCTTTATGATGGAAGACCCGCGCACCATCAGCATGTCCATCGACACCTTGTTCATCTCCAAGGCGATAGAGCGCATCGGCGATCACGCCACCAATATTTCCGAATACGTGGTCTACCTGGTCAAGGGCAAGGATATCCGTCACACCACGCTGGAAACCAAGAAGCGAGAAACCCTGGGCTGAGCCTGACCGCGCCGGTCACGGCGACTTGACATGACGGTTTGCCTAAAATGGCGGTAACATTCGGTGTTGCCGCCATTGTTGCGTCCGGCGTCCGTGCCAGTCCCCCGGCGATCCAACCTGATGATGAATCCCCCCGTTTCCGCCGGCGCAGCCGCGCGGGCGCGGGCCTTGATAAAGAGAGAAGGGGTGTCTTTGACACTGACCACGCCCCCAAACAACGTGCTCGCCACCATCGATATGGGCTCCAACAGCTTCCGCCTGCAAGTGTCGCGGGTGGTGGACGACCAGCTGTACGCGCTGGACGTGATGAAGGAGACCGTGCGACTGGGCGCGGGCCTGACCGCCGACAAACAGCTGGACCAGGAAACCCAGGACAAGGCGCTGGCCTGTCTCGCCCGCTTTGGCGAGCGTCTGCGCGGCTTCACCCCGGCCCAAGTGCGCGCGGTGGGCACCAACACCCTGCGCGTAGCCAAGAACGCGGCGGATTTCATCGCCAAGGCCGAGCCGCTGCTGGGTTTTCCCATTGAAGTGATCGCCGGTCGCGAAGAAGCGCGGCTGATCTATCTGGGCGCCGCCCACTCTCTGCCGGACACCAAGGAGCGGCGCATGGTGGTGGACATCGGCGGCGGATCCACCGAGTTCATCATCGGCAGCCATTACAAGGCTTTGGTCACGGAAAGCCTGCCTTTGGGCTGCGTTAGTTACACATTGCGTTATTTCGGCAACGGCAAGCTGACTCAGGCCAATTTCCAGGATGCGATTCTGGCCGCGCGCAATGAGATCCAGCGCATCGCCCATCAATACCAGCGCGAGGAATGGCAGCTGGCGGTGGGCACCTCCGGCACCGCGCGTTCCTTGCGCGACGTGCTGGAAATCAACGACTGGAGCACTGCGGACATCACCCTGTCCGGGATGGAAAAGCTCAAGGCGCTGCTGATCCGGCAGGGCAGCATAGACGCCATCGACGTCAACGGCCTCAAGGCCGACCGCGCGCCGGTGCTGGCAGGCGGCCTCGCCATCATGATCGCGGTGTTTCAGGAACTGGCCATCGACAAGATGACGGTGGCCGAAGGCGCTCTGCGCGACGGCGTGCTATACGATTTATTAGGCCGCCAGCGTGAAAAGGACATGCGCGACACCACCGTCACCCAATTCAAACGCCGCTACCATGTGGACACCGGCCAGGCCGAACGCGTCACCACCCTGGCCGAGCGTCTGTATCGGATGGTGGCCGGCGAGGACGTGGACCAGGCCATGCTCAAGCGCCTGCTGTGGGCGGCCAAGTTGCACGAAATCGGACTGACCATCTCGCACACCGCTTATCACAAGCATTCTTCCTACATCTTGCAGCACGCCGACATGCCCGGTTTCTCCAAGCGCGAGCAGGCCACGCTGGCCGCCATCGTGCTGGGCCACCGCGGCGACATGGGCAAGATGCGGCAATACATGGAAGATTCCAGCCTGTGGCAGGCGGTAGTATCGCTGCGGCTGGCTGTGTTGTTCCACCGCAGCCGCAACAATATTGCGCTGCCGGAAATGCTGGACCTGCGTCAGCACGCTACCGGCTTCGCGCTGACCCTGAACAAAGTCTGGCTGAAAGGCAGTCCGCTGACCGCCAGCGGCTTCAAACAGGAGATCGGCCAGTGGAAGAACGTCGGCTTCGTGCTAGACATCGTGCAAGTGTGATCCGCCCATGCGCCACGCCACTCTGAAAAAACGCATTCCCACGCTGGGCGAAGCGCCCGGCACCTTGTTGTCGGTGGGCGAGGCGAAGTTGCCGGAAGCCTCGATCTCTCTGTTCGAATACAGCCCGGAGCAATTGCAGGAAACCGTGTTCCAGACCGTGGCGGAAGGCCTGGCCCACCAGCCCGGCGGCGGCGTGCTGTGGCTCAATGTCTATGGCCTGCACCAACCCGAGGTGATGCGCGCCATCGGTCAGCGCTTCGGCCTGCACTCCTTGGTGTTGGAAGACATCATGAACGCGCGTCAGCGGCCCAAGGTGGAGGACTACGGCGATTACTTGTTCGTCGCCAGCCGGGTGTTCGACTATCACCAGCACGGTGAAAACGGGGCGGGGAGGCTGCTGTCCGACCAGATCTATCTGGTCATCGGCCGCCGCTTCGTGCTCACCTTCCAGGAGCGCCCCACCGGTGTGTTCGAAGAAGTGCGGGAACGGCTGCGCCGCGGACGCGGCCTGCTGCGTCACAAGGACGCCGACTACCTGGGCTATTCCTTGCTGGACGCGATGATAGACGACTACTTCGGCGTACTCACCGAGTTCAACGAAAGGGTGGAGCGCATGGACAGCACCCTGCTGCGCGGTCGCGATCAGGGCGTGTTGATGCAGATCCAACGGCTGAAGCGCGATTGTCTGAAACTGCGCCGCGCGCTGATGCCGATGCGGGAAATGCTGATCTCGCTGAACCGCGGCGAACATGGCTTCTTCAAGCCGGAAACGCTGGTCTATCTGCGCGACGCCTACGATCACACCATGCACGTAATCGAATCTCTGGAAATGTCGCGCGAGATGGTGGGCGATATGTTGGACCTTTACCTGTCCACTCAATCTCACCGCCTCAACCTGCAAATGCGGGTGCTGACCGTGTTGACCATGATCTTCATGCCGCTGACGCTGATCGCCGGCATCTACGGCATGAATTTCGAATACATGCCGGAGCTGAAATGGCACTACGGCTACCACCTAGTGCTGGTGGCGATGCTGGGCATCGCCAGCGGGTTGGGGTGGCTGTTCTGGAAGCGACGCTGGCTTTAAGAGCCCGGTCAAGGTCCGCTGCGTGTCGGCGATACGGCGTTGAAACCGGCTTGGAAATGCTCATATACCATGTGTACACTCCTCTTGCTCTGCCGTGTTTGTCTTGTTTCGCTTTTGCTCGCGAGATTTCGAACAGGCTCTAGAGAGTTGCCGCGCGTTGGTAGAAACACTGTGCGATGAGTGCCTGCGTCAGAGTTCCATGTTCCGTGTGCACGGTTTTTTCTGTCGCAACGCTCCGAGCTTGTCGCATGGATGATGAATGCGGCCCTATAAGTTTTGCCGGCAGTCAACAAGCCGCCGGGGGAGTTCTGCCTCCCGTTGCCCTTTTCCCTTCCTGAAAATCTCATTTCCTCGGTTTCGATACCTCCTCCCGATCTGCTGAGCGTCGCGAGACGTCGCATGGTGGTTCCACTTTCTCTGTGGTCCCCCTTATCTCGCCTTAGAACGTGTTTACGATCTCGCGAGCTAGGGGGAGACAAGGCGAAAACGGCTGAGAAAGCGGAACGTACGCGTGGTACATGAGCATTTCGAATGCCTTTTTCAACGCTGTTTCGCCGACGCGCAGCAGATCATAAACAGGTTCTTAGCCCGCTAAGACCCGCAACAATACTTCAAACCTGCAATACCAGCCATACGAAAAAAGATGCAAGGCAGGCCTTGGGATTTTGTTAGCAGGTCCAAATCGTCAGCCGTCTCCCGCATGCAGGGATAGTTTGCACTCAAATCCTCTGCACAGATCTTCTACGCACCCCTGTTTTTTTAGATGTCTCGGCTGCTTATTTTCATGGGAGTGATAAATGCGGATGGAGGTCTGTTGGGCTAAATTCCGGAAAATACATATATTTAAATGAAATTAAAATCATTATGGAGTTATGAGATTAAAATGACAATTAAATAGGATTAATCCTATGTTTTACAATTGCTTAAACGAATAGAGTCGAACACGGATTTAAAGTTTTCGGATTGACGCACTTGTGCCGTCGAATATCGCGAGCTTATGGCTGGCGGTTTTTTAATCTGCGGGAGATTTTTTATGAAAATGTTGAGCAGCAAGAAAACACAGGTTGTTTTGGCAGCATTGGCCGTGTTTGTCACCAGCCCGGTGTTTGCCGAGACCCTATCTGGCCAAATTGATTTCACGGGCAGTATTACTTCGGACACTTGCCGGCTTAGCTCGCCCAATGGCGACGCATCCAGCATCAAGGTGGAGATGGGCACCGTGTCGGTGGAAGACATCGGCACGGTGGCTAATCCCAAGTTCACCGGCAGCGGCAGCCGCCAAGTGAATTTCGACATTATTTGCAAAACCGCCAGTAAGGTGTCGATGAATTTGGCAGGGTCCGCGCCAGAGGTTTTGAGCGGTAACAACATCCTGCGGGTCAACAATGGCACCGCATCGCCTGGTTTTGCGAAGGGCGTTGGCATTGCCGTTTTCGACAGCGCTGCCGTAGCCAACCCTAGGGCCTATAACCTGACTGATGGAGCCTTGCTGAAGGAAGAGGGGGCGGGAGCGGCTGACGAAGTCCGCCGCGTCAGTTTTGCCGCAGCCTATGTCACCACGGGCGGCGCGCTGGAGCCGGGCATCGCCAATGCCAGTTTGCCGTTTACCCTGACCTACGAGTAAGCCGTTTGCATGGCGCCGTCCGGCGCCGAGAACCCGCTCTACATTCGGCCGAGTTACAAGGCGATGAAGAAGGCGGAGCGAGAAAACGGAGAGGCTTTGCTGGCCTGCTTCTAGTCAATCCCGTTTTCCTCCTTTGCTGGATTTGAGCGGGTGCTCTTGGAGCCTGTTTAAAGTCTCGCGAGTAAGGACGAGACAAGGCGAAAACGACCTAAAAAGCAGAATGTACAAGTGGTGCGTGAGCATTTTGAGGTTGTTTTCAACGCTCTTGTCTAAAACCCCGCTCAAATGCAGCAGACATTGAACAGGTTCTTATCACACCCCGGCCGCGTGAACCGCCCGGGTTCTTGTTGGATACTCCGTGGCGCTATCTACCTCCATGAAAACCATTTTGCCCTTGATTCTGGCCTTGGCTATGAGCCCGGTTTGGGCCGGCATTGCCCTTAACGGCACCCGCATCATCTTTGACGGTAATAACAAGGAGGCATCCATTACCGTCAGTAACTTGGGCGAAGAGATTCTAGTCCAGTCCTGGCTAGAGCCGGCGACGGGGCCGCAGGGGGAGTTGCCATTCGCGGTGACGCCGCCTTTGGCGCGCTTGCCAGCCAAGCAGCAACAATTACTTCGAGTGTTGTACGAAGGCAGCGGCGCGCCCGATGGCCGTGAGTCGGTGTTCTGGCTCAATGTGCAGGAAATTCCTCAGGCGGCGAACGGCGACAATGTGCTTCAACTGGCGGTTAGGCAACGCATCAAAGTCTTTTTCCGTCCTTCTGACTTGGACGGAGATATGGCTTTGCAAGCGCCGGAAGCTTTGCAATGGAGCCTGATACAAGTCGAAGGCAAGCGAGTGCTGCGCGTGGACAACCCCAGCCGTTACCACGTGACGATGGTGGATTTGAAGCTTCAGGCCGGAAAAAGCGGGCAGGAGCTGGCCAGCGCTTACATGGTGGCGCCCGGCGGCAGCGGGCAATGGCCGCTGAAACCGGCCGTCAGCGTTGATGCCGCACAGCTGCAATACGGCATCATCAACGATTTTGGCGGCCATGTGGAATACGAAGTCTCGCTAGGCGCAGGCCAAGAGGCACGTCCTCGCCCGCGCGACCCCCGCGTTAAGTGACGCCGAACTACGCCGATTTGAGTGTGGGCGGCTGTCTGTTTGCATAAAGCCCAGCCATGCGTATATGTCCAGACCCATTGCCAAGGAGCCACACCTTACCTCGTTGCCGCTCTGCGTTGAAGCCCAGTTGCCTGGCCTTGTTGCTGGCATTGGCGGAGCTGTCCAGAGCGGAAACGACGGAGTGGGGAGAAACCGCCGTTTCGCCCACTCTGTTGGCCTTTAATACCAACTTCATCAACGGCTCCGGCCGGATGCCGGATTTGAGCGCAGTGCTTAGCGCCGGCAATGCGATGTTGCCCGGCAGCTATCGCGTGGATGTGTTGGTCAACGGCCAGTTGACCGGACGCCGCGACATCGTGTTCCGGCAGAGTGTCGCCAACGGCAAGGTGGAACCTTGCATTGATGCCGATTTGCTGCAAACCGTCGGCGTCAAGTTGCAGGAATTGATGCCGCCATTATCCGCGGGCGATCCCGCTTGTCTGGATTTACCCGCGCTGATGGAGCTGGCCTCGGTGGATTACGATCCAAACCGATTGCAACTGCAATTGAGCCTCCCCCAGGCTTTTTTAAGCCGCGGCGCCCGCGGTTACATCGACCCGGAGCTATGGGATGCCGGGGTGGCCGCCGCCTATCTCAATTACCAGTTCAGCGGCAGCGAAAGCCGCAGTAGCGAACCGGGCGGGATAGACAGCCGCAGCGCTTTTCTTGGTCTGCAAAACGGCGTCAATCTGGGCGCATGGCGGTTGCGCAACGACGCCTCGCTCAACTGGGTCGACGGTCAATCGATGAGCGCGCGCAGCAACCGCACCGTGTTGCAGCGGGACCTGATCGCCTGGAAAAGCCAATTGGCCGTGGGTGAGCAATATTCCGACTCCACCTTGTTTGACAGCGTGCGTTTTCGCGGCGTCCAGTTGGCCAGCGACGACGCGATGCTGCCGGACAGCGAGCGTGGTTACGCGCCGGTAGTGCGTGGTCAGGCGCAGAGCAACGCGGTGGTGGAGGTGCGCCAGAACGGCTACACACTGTATCGCGCTAACGTGCCGCCGGGGCCGTTCGAGCTGACGGACATCTTCCCGTCCGGTTCCAACGGCGATCTGGAAATCACCGTGACCGAGGCCGACGGCAGCAAGCGAGTCACACATCAGGCTTTCTCCAGCCTGCCACTGATGCTGCGCAAGGGGCGCTGGCAGTACAGCGCCGCCGTGGGCGAGTACCAGGGCAGCCAGGCTGTTCGTCCCGGTTTCGCCGCCGGCACCCTGACGTATGGCGTGGGCGACGATAGCACTGTGGCGGCGGGCTTCCAGTTCACTCCGGACTTTCAGGCGATCAATCTGGGCGTGGGCACCAACACGCCGGTGGGCGCGCTGTCGTTGGACATGACCCAGTCCATCAGCCGCGCCCAGGGCGAGCGGCAACGGGGGCAGAGCGTGCGGCTGCTTTATGCCAAAACCTTTACCCGCACTTATACCAACCTGACGTTGGCGGCCTATCGCTACTCCACCTCCGGCTACCGTAGTTTCAATGATCACGCCAACGATCTCGCGGGCAATAGCCAGGGGCAGTTCGGCCGCAGCCGTTCGCGCATCGACCTGACCACCCAGCAAGACCTGGGCCGCGAGCGCCGTTTCGGCAGCCTGTATCTGAACCTGAGTCAGCAAAGCTATTGGGGACAGAGCGGAAGCACCGGCAGCGTGGGCCTGGGCTACGGCAACAACTGGAAACTGCTGGGCTACAACTTCACCTTCAGCCAGAACCGCGACAGCCGGCCCGGCGGCCGCAACAGCAATCAGGTGATGCTGACCTTCACCGTGCCCCTGGGGGCCAAGCCGCGCTCGCCGCGGCTGTACTCCAACCTCAGCCATACCTCAGGCAGCGGCTCCACGCTGCAAACCGGCGTCAGCGGCTATCTGAGCGAGGCCACTTCCTACTCGGCGCAGCTGGGCCACACCGGCCGCGACGGCAGCACCTCGGGCAGCTTCAGCGTCAACCACAACGCCGACTTCATGCAGCTGAGCGCGGCCTATAACGTGGGACGCCAGTACCACTCCACCAATATCGGCGCGTCCGGCGCCATCGTCGCCCACTGCGGCGGCGTCAACCTGAGCCGCACGGTGGGCGACACCTTCGCGCTGTTGCAGGTGGACGGCGTGTCCGGGCCGCCGTTGCGAACAGGCGCCGGCGGCGAACTGGGACGCAACGGTTACGCGGTGCAGCCGTATGCGCAGCCTTACCGCGTCAACACCCTGAGCCTGGACACCCGTCAGCTGGGGGCCGACGTGGAGATGGAGGACACGGTCAAGCTGGTGGTGCCGCGGCGCGGCGCCGTGGTCAAGGGCGTGTTCAAGGCCCGGCGCGGCCTGCGCGCCCAGTTCACCCTGTTGCGGCCGGACGGAGCGCCGGCGCCGTTCGGCGCCAGCGTGGAGGACGGCGACGGCAAGCCGCTGGGCATCGTCGACCCCAAGGGCCGAGTGCTGACCTTGCTTAAGCAGGAAACCGGGCGGATGACGGTGAAATGGCGCGATGGCCAGTGCGTGGCGGACTACCAGCTGCCGTCGGCCAAGCCCGGCCAGTATTACCAGCGACGGATCCTGAGCTGCAACTAGATCGAAACGAGAAGGCGTAAGAGATGAAGCGGGAAGTGAAATCAATAGAGGCCGGTTTGTCGGGAGGTAGGCAAGCTCAACGCGGGCTAAAGCGGCTTGTTTGCCAGGGGGGGCTGCTGCTGGTTCTGCTGTGGATCAGCCTGCCGGCCCAGGCCAAGATCAGCCGCTGTGACGATAGAGCCATTCTCTCCAATGTGACCGAAGTGCCTGGAGTACCGCTCAGCAGTTCGTCCAAGGCCGGCGATGTGTTGCACAGGCGGGTTTACGCCATCTCGATGGGCTATACGGTGATCAATCCCATCAATAATGACCGGATGCGCATGGGGGCCGGATGGACGGTCACGCCTGAAGCCGGTCGATTCGACACGGTCCCCGTTCTTCCGGGGCTGGGCATTCGCTGGCGTCATTTCGAAGGTGGTTTTGACGGCCGGATCATCTACAGTGGCAATGCACATGCCAATACTTGGGCCCGGGGCGATGATTTTCCGCAGGCCGCGGGCAGCTACAGCAAGCAGGAGTATTTTGTGCAGGAATTCGTGCTGACCGACCCCAAGCTTTATCAAGGGGGAACGGTGCTGATCATGCCGGCCGGTTTGAATATTTTTGCGCATGGCACCGGCAGCGGCGCGAGCCAGGATGTGTCCAAAGGCTGCAATGATTCGTCCCTGCTCGGGAGCGTGAAGAACCCCAAACTGGTTTACTCTTTTATCTTCGATAATTGGAGCGGCGGCACGCTGCCGCCTCTGCCCAAGCCTAGTTGCAAGGTGTCGCTGAGCTCGCAACATCAGGGCGTGTCAATGGACTCGATCAAGGTCTCCGGCCTGAAGCGCAAGGATGATGTGTCCCAGGGGCGCGTGTCGTTTAGCATCCGGCTGGAGGACTGTGCGATCAACGCCAAGCCGTCGATCAATTTCACTGATGCGGGCACTCCTTCCAATACCAGCCATACCTTGTTCGCCAATAACGTAAATGTCAGCGGCAGCGCCAAAGGACTAGGGGTGCGGTTGCGCCGCAATGGTCAGACCGACCTGTACTTTGGTCCGCCGGACAGCAGCGACAGCAGCCGTCGCATTCCTCTCGGCACCGCCAACAGCGATACGCCGGTGCTGACGCTGGACCTGAACGCCCACTACGTCCGCACCACGGATGCGGCGATCCAGCCGGGCGCTTTCTCTGCGACGGCCACGTTTGTCGTGTCCTATCCCTAGCTCGCGGCTTTCCTGAGATGCCTCGGCATTTTCGCGTGGCCGGCTATGGCCCTTGCTTGTGCCGGGCATTGACGTGGACGACAGGGATGAAGCAGGAGAGGAAGGCGCGCTGAAAGGATGGCGCGTCGGAACGGGGCTCGGCCTTTTCAGAGCAGGCCCGTCTAAGTGGCGGAGTTTGTAATGTGACGGAATGGAGCGTTGGCTAATGAAACAAACCCGAATCTGGTTGAGCGCCGGCCTTGTATCGCTGATGTTGCTTCTGGGCGACATGGCCCGCGCTGGGGCATGCGAGCCGGTCGACAATGCGCAGAGATTCAGTTTCGCCTTCAACAGGGTGTTTGCCACGCCGGAGGAAAACGCCACTGACGCCTTGTATCCCAACGCCTATGAATGGAACCTGGGACGCTTGTACTCCGGACGCTGCGCCTGCTCAGGCAGCACATTGCCGGGTGGCGTCTATTTTACGACTCGGACTTCGCTGGCCAAGGGCATGAGCCGGGGGGTGAATGGGGTCAATGTTCAGTTTTACGAGATCAACCGCAACCTGCAGCTGGGCACCGAGATCTATCTTGCTGGGCTGGTGAAGGCCTTTAAACCGACGCCGTGGAGCCGCTTGTTCAATGAAAACACCGGCAGTTTTAATTGCAGTCAGGGCTCAGCGCTGGTGTCCAACTTTGAGACCGGCAGCCGAGGCCGGCTGCACCTGCTGATCAGCCGTCCCTTTGTCGGCGTCATCAATGTTTCGGAATTCAAGGTGTTGGACGTTTTCGGCTCGATGCATGACGCCGGCGCGGAACCGGTCAAGCCACTGGTGGGCCTGTTCATGAGCATGAGCGTGACGGTGCCGCAGAACTGCAGGCTGGCGCCCGGCCAGTCGACCACCATAGACTTTGGCTCGCTGCTGGCATCCCAATTGGCCGTGCCTGGAGGCTCCAGGCAAGGCGCGGTGAGCCGCAGCTTTTACATTCAGTGCGCCAATATCTCCGCCGGCGTGCGGATCAATCTGGCGTTGGAAGGGCGGCCGCACGGCCGGGACGCGCGCTATCTGGAAACCAGCCACCAGAATGTGGCGGTGGCGATGGAGAGCGGCGGCAAGCTGGTGCCGCCCACCGTGCCTGGCGCGCTGCCGGTCGGTAATCAGTTGATTCCGATCGCGTTGGACTACGACAACTTGCGCGCGCTGTTCGACTTGACCGCCTGGCCGGTGAAGATGACGGAGCGTCCGGTGCCCGGTGCTTTCCAGGGCAGCGCCACCTTGAAGTTCGACTTTGAATAGCGGCAGCGCTTAGAGCCTGTTCAAAGTCTCGCGAGCAAGGGCGAGACAAGGCGAAAACTAGCGAAAAAGCGGAATGTACAAGTGGTACATGAGCATTTTGAGCTTGTACTCACCGTGCAACACTTCACGAAGCGCAGCAGACTTTGAACAGGTTCTTAGGGCCGGCTCAGCTCCACCGACCACTCCGGCCCGGAACCGATGCCGCGTTTGGCGGCGTAGCTGTCCATATTCAGCGCCAGCGACACGTCCAGCAGGCTGTTCAGGTAGACCAGCGGCTGGCCGCTGGCCACTTCGCCGAAGGTATGGCG
Organism: Chromobacterium sp. IRSSSOUMB001; assembly: GCF_023507765.1. Taxonomy (NCBI): domain Bacteria; kingdom Pseudomonadati; phylum Pseudomonadota; class Betaproteobacteria; order Neisseriales; family Chromobacteriaceae; genus Chromobacterium; species Chromobacterium sp. IRSSSOUMB001. The sequence continues at coordinate 198,019 of NZ_JALCYU010000007.1, read as the reverse complement.
GTAGGGCGCCACCACCTCGTCCACCGGCTTGCCTTGTTTGAAAATACGCACTTTCACCGCGTCGCCGGGGCGGAAGCCCTGGGCTTCGAACAGCGTCTTGGGGATATTGGTCCACACATTGCCGTATTGCGGGTCCAGCACCGGAATCATGCCCTTGATCCGCTCGCCGACGGCTTCGGCGCGCTGATACGGCAGCTTGACCACGGCGGCGGCCGGCAGCAGCGGACCCAATTCCTCGAAGCGGATCTTGCCGGCGGCCAGCCGCGCGCCGGTGTAGGCGTAAACATCGCGGCCGTGGAAGGTGTAGGAGTCCGCCGAGCCTTGCAGGCGGTTGGTCTTCTCGTCGATGCGGCGCAGCTCGGCCACGCCGTCGCGCTCGGCGATCAAGGTCAGCAGGCCGTTGTTGGGGTTGACGAAATAGCGGCCGTCCCGGGTTTTCAGTACCACGGACTGGCGTTCGGTGCCGACGCCCGGATCCACCACCGACACGAACACCGTGCCCTTGGGCCAGTAGTTGGCGGTCTGGTACAGCCGGTAGGCGCCGCTCCAGATGTCGTAATCGGGGATTTCATGGGTGAGGTCGGACAAGGTCAGTTTGGGGTCCACCGAGTAGGCGACGCCGCGCATCGCCGATACCGCGCCATCCTTGAGGCCAAAGTCCGTCATCAGCACCAGAGGCGCGTCCGCGCGCGCCAAGCCGGCCAGCAGCAGGCCGGCGGCGAGCCAGAGGCGGGCGTGTTGGAATAGCTTCATACTTCTTCTCCTAAAGAACCTGTTTACGATCTGCTGCGCGTCAGCGATACGGCGTTGAAACCGGCTTCGAAATGCTTATGTACCGTGTGTACATTCCGCTTTCTCAGTCGTTTTCGCCTTGTCTCGCCTTAGCTCGCGAGATTGTAAATACGTTCTAAGTGTTTTCTTGTGTTCAAAAAGGTGGTTTGCGGTCTTGCGACGCCTGCCAGCGCTGGACTTGCTTACACCTCGTCCGAACGCAGCCTCCGTACGCCGGCGGCCAGCATATGCGCCCAGGCGCTGCTGAGCGACCCGTTCAGATTGATGCCGCGGCAGGCATCGTCCACCACCGTGGTTTCCAAGCCGGCGGCGCGCGCGTCCAGCGCGCTCCAGGCTACGCAGTAGTCCGTGGCGAGCCCGGCCAGCCACACGCGCTTGACGCCGCGTTCGGCTAGATAGCCGGCCAGGCCGGTGGGAGTTTGGCGGTCCGCTTCCACGAAGGCGGAATAACTGTCCAGTGCTGGGTTGCAGCCCTTGCGAATGATCAACTGCGCGAGATGGGTGTCCAGCTCCGGGTGGAATTCGGCGCCGCGGCTGCCGGCCACGCAATGGTCCGGCCACAGCGTCTGCTCGCCATAAGGCAGCTGGATACTGTCGAAAGGCTGTTTGCCGGGATGTTGGCTGGCGAAGGAAACATGTTTGGCCGGGTGCCAGTCCTGGGTCAGGATCACCCGGTTGAAGAACTGCATCATGTGGTTGATCAGCGGCACGATCTGATCGCCGTCGGCCACGGCCAGCTTGCCGCCGGGACAAAAACTGTTTTGCACGTCCACCACGATCAAGGCGCAATCGTCGCCGTAGCGTTTCAGGGGCATAGCGTTTTCCTGCAAGGGTTCTCAGCCTTTCTTGTTACCACGCGGCCGCCGGCGCGGTAAAGCCCGGCGCCGTGACAATCGCGAAAAAATGGTTTGCCATTGATACCCTATGGGGGTATATAATTCAGCCCAGGAGGTCATCATGACAGCAAGCACCGTGGATTTGCCGATTGAGGGCATGAGTTGCGCGGCCTGCGCCGCCAGGATTGAAAAACAGTTGAACCGGCTGGACGGGGTGGAGGCGGCGGTCAATTTCGCCAGCGAATCGGCCAAGGTCTCGTTCGACCCGGTCAAAACCCCGCCGCAGACGCTGGTGGACACCATCGCCAAAACCGGTTTCGCCGTACCGCGCCGGCAGGCAGAGCTGGATATTCAGGGCATGACTTGCGCCGCCTGCGCCGGCCGCATCGAGAAGGTGCTGAACCGGCTGCCGGGCGTGTCCGCCCAGGTCAACTTCGCCAGCGAAAGCGCCCGCGTCGATTATGTGGCCGGCCTGGCCGACGAGGCGGCGCTGATCGCCGCGGTGAGCCGCGCCGGTTATCAGGCCGCGGCCAAGGCCGGGCCGGGCGACGACTCGCTGGCCGCCGAGCATGCGAGCCGCTACCGGCGCGAGCGGTTGTGGTTCGCGTTCTCCGCCTTGCTGACCTTGCCCTTCCTTATTGAAATGGCGGCGATGTTCAGCGGCGGCCACCATGGCTGGCTGCCGCGTTACTGGCAGTTGGCCTTGGCCACGCCGGTGCAATTTGTCGTCGGTTGGCGTTTCTACAAGGGCGCCTGGGCGGCGCTGCGCGGCGGCGGCGCCAATATGGACGTGCTGGTGGCCCTGGGCACCAGCATGGCCTGGTTGTTGTCGGCGGCTGTGACCTTGCTGGGCCTGGAAGACCAGCATGTATATTTCGAAGCCAGCGCCTCGGTGATCACCCTGGTGCTGTTGGGCAAGCTGCTGGAGGCGCGCGCCAAGGGCAAAACTTCGGCCGCGATCGAGGAGCTGATCCGGCTGGCGCCCAAGACCGCCCGCGTGGAGCGTGAGGACGGCCGGGTGGAGGAGGTGGCGGTGACCGCGCTGCGCCAGGGAGATCTGATTGTGGTGCGCCACGGCGAAACCTTGCCGGTGGACGGCGAGGTGGTGGACGGCGAGGCGGCGCTGGATGAAAGCATGTTGACCGGCGAAAGCCTGCCGGTGGCCAAGCGCGTCGGCGACAGCGTCTACGCCGCCACCCGCAATCAGGACGGCATGCTGAAGGTGCGCGCCACCGGCGTGGGCGGGGATACCCAGTTGGCCGAGATTGTGCGCCTGGTGAGCGCGGCCCAGGGCTCCAAGGCGCCGATTCAGCAATTGGCGGACGTGATTTCCGGCGTGTTCGTGCCGGTGGTGGTGGGCATCAGCCTGTTGACCTTCATCATTACCGGCCTGTGGCTGCAGGATTGGCCGGCGGCGCTGATCCACGCGGTGGCGGTGCTGGTGATCGCCTGCCCGTGCGCGCTGGGCCTGGCCACGCCGACGGCGGTGATGGTGGGCGTGGGCAACGGCGCGCGGCGCGGCATCTTGTTCCGCAACGCCACCGCGCTGGAGCTGGCCAGCCAGGTAGGGGTGCTGTTGGTGGACAAGACCGGCACCCTGACCGAAGGCAAGCCACAAGTCAAACAAGTGTTGCCGCTGGCGGCGGACGCGGACTTGGTGCTGCAACTGGCCGCCAGCGTGGAGGCTGGATCGGAACACCCGCTGGCGCGCGCCATTCTGCAACAGGCGCAAGGACAGGGCTTGGGCTTGCTGCCGGTCAGCGGCTTCGCCGCTCAGGTGGGGCAGGGGGTACAGGCGGACGTGGCCGGCCACGGCTTGGTGCGAGCGGGGGTGCCCGGCTGGCTGGGCGAGCAGGCCTTGAATGCCGCCTTGCCCTTGCAACAGGCGGGAAACACCGTGGTGGCGGTGGCGCGCGGCGAGGAGCTGTTGGGCCTGCTGGCCATCGCCGACCGCATCCGTCCCAGCTCGGCCCACGCGGTGGCGCAGTTGCAGCGGATGGGCATACGGGTGGCGATGCTGACCGGCGACAACCCGGCCACCGCCGCCGGCATCGCCGCGGAGGCGGGCATCCGTGATTACCGCGCCGAGGTGAAGCCGCAGGACAAGGCGGCGGAAGTGCGGCGTTGGCAGGCGCAGGGCTTCAAGGTGGCGATGATGGGCGACGGCGTCAACGATGCGCCGGCGCTGGCCGCCGCCGACGTCAGCCTGGCGATGGGCGCCGGCTCGGACGTGGCGATAGAAGCCGCCGACATCACCCTGATGCACGGCGACTTGATGCACGCGGTGGACGCGATCCGGCTGTCGCGCGCCAGCCTGCGCAAAATCCGGCAGAATCTGCTGTTCGCCTTCATTTATAACGTGATGGGGATTCCGCTGGCGGCGCTGGGCATGTTGAACCCGGTGATCGCCGGCGCGGCGATGGCGATGAGTTCGGTATCGGTGGTGAGCAACTCGCTGCTGCTGAGGCGCTGGAAATAAGGCGGCATCGGCGCTAGCGGAGTTTTGAATTTTTTCAGGAGAAAGCAATGTCCGAATTGATCATGAAAGTGGATGGCATGACCTGCCAGGGGTGCGTGAAAAGCGTCAGCGGCGTGCTTAGCGGCATGGCCGGCGTCAGCGAGGCCGAAGTCAGCCTGGAGGCTAAGCAGGCCAAGGTGGTGTACGACGCGGAGATCGTGTCGCCGGAGGAACTGGCGGCGGCGGTGGAGGACGCGGGCTTCGACGTGACGCGCTGAGTGTTCAACGGCGGCGAAGCGGAACAGGGCATGGCTTGCGGGCCATGCCCTGTTTCATTGTGCTCCTTGGCTGGGCGTTGACCGGGTTCCTGTGATTTTCAGAGGCGTGGACGTCGGCAGGCTGACGGCAATGTATTGTTTTCCAATGATCTTGGCGGGTTGACGGCTTAGAGAGAGGGTGCCAGCATCAAGCTATACTTGGCTGGCAGAGGTCAACGATGAGCGTCGAGAGAACCATAGAGAAAATGAGGTAGTCGGCGGGCAACCTCAGCTTCGATGAACTCGTGGCCGTGTGCGACGCCATGTTTGGCAAGGGCCGAATCAAGGGTAGCCATCATATCTACAAGATTCCCGGGATTCCGGGAGGCGTTAATATTCAAGACAATGGCCACGGCAAAGCGAAAGCGTACCAGGTGAAGCAGGTGCTGAAGGCTATTGAGAAGGTTAAAGGAGCAGAAGATGGACTATAGACACTACTCGTACCGAGTGCTCTGGTCGCCGGAAGACGAGGAGTATGTTGGGCTCTGCGACGAGTTTCCCTTGCTGTCGCATCTGGACAGGTCTCAGGAAAAGGCCTTGCACGGTATCGTCTTATTGGTAAAGGACGTATACGAGCAGATGAAGGCAGAGCGCCAGCCTCTACCGGAGCGTTTGAGCGCTTGAATCGACGCAGCTTCTCCCTCGCCCGCTGGCTGGTTGGTTTTATCCGTTGTCCCTTGGTGCATCGTTTTTACGATTCCTCCTCCCCCAACACGCCGAACTCCACCGGCGTCTTCACGTAAAACACCTTGACCCCGGCGGCGGCGAGCGCGGCCAGCAGCCGCTCGGCCTCGTCGGCGCTGATCACCAGCGTGACTTCCTCGGGCTGGTCCGCCAGATCGAAGAAATGGACGGAGTGCAGCCGGCGGTGGCGGCCGTAGCCTTCACTGGCGGTGAACAGCGTGGCGCCGCGGATGTCCATCCGCCGCGCCTGTTGCACGATCCATTCCGCCAGCGGCAGGCCGTCGTGGCAGTGGTCTTGCTGGGTGAAGAAGGAGAGTTGATAGCCTTGCATGGTCTTGGCCTCCGGCGGCTACAGTTCGATCAGCATGCCTTCGCGCAGCGGGCAGACGCGCAGGCCGTTGGCGTATTCGGAGCGCAGCTGTTCCAGCAGGTGTTCGCGGCAGCCGGGGTCGATGTGGCTGATCCAAAGATGGGTGTTGGCCGGCAGCAGCGGCAGGAAGGGCAGCAATAGCAAGGGCGTCATATGGCCCTGGCGCGCGGCCTCGCCCTGGCGCTCGTCGGTGTAGGTCAACTCGCAGATCACGTCGGTCAGCGAGGGCACATTGGACACCCACTGCCAGAAAGCCGGGCAAGGGCCGCTGTCGCCGCTGAAAGCGAGAGCGCGCCAGCTGCCTTCTATCAACCAGCCCAGCGCCGGCACGCTGTGATTGGCCGGCAGCGCGGTGGCCAGGCCTTCGCCTATCGGCAGCGCGTAGCCGGGCTCCACCGCTTGCAGCCGCAGCCAGGGCTGTTCGACGCTGGGTTGGCGGGTGTAGTCCGGCCAGAGTTCGCTGTTGAACAGATGGGCGCGCAGCGCGTCCAGGGTTTCTTGCTGGCTGTAGACAGTGAGGCCGGGGCCGCGGCGGCTGGCGTGAACGTCGGCCAGCAGCGGCAGGCAGCCGCAGTGGTCGGCGTGGCTGTGGGTGAGCAGCACCTGGCGGATGGACAGCATCTCGTCCGCGCGCAAGCTGGTCACGCCGGTGCCGCAATCTATCAGGGTGTCTTCGTCAATCAGAAAACTGGTGGTGTGGCCGGGGTGGCCAATGCAGGCGGCGGCGCCGAGAACCTTGATGTGCATGGGTTTCTCCTGGTTGCGGCCGTTGACCGGCCGGGCTTGGCCGGTCCGCCGCTGCAAACATGGAAACGATCTGCTGCCCGCCCCGCCCGATGCGAGTTATTGTCGCGCCGCCGCCCAAGAGACCGCCGGCTTGAATCTTTCTAGTGTAGACAAGCCGGCGGCCGCTTGCGCGGTCTGGGCTTAGCGCACGATGCCCACCGGATAGAGGAAGCGGTTGCTGTCGGCGAACGGCGTCTGCTCATAGAACCAGTTGAGCCGGGCGTTGCGGTCCTTGGCGAACTTGGGGTCCTTGAGCCTGGCCTGGAAGGCCTGACGCAAGGCCGGGCTTTCCGCCAGCATGCGCCGCGCCATCGGTTCCATCACATAGGCTTCCGGCGCTTCCGCCGAGGTGAGGTTGGCGTTGAAGAAGCCCCAGTGCAGGAAGGAGTCCGGGCTGGCCGGTTCCAGCAGCAGCATCGCCAGCGTGCCCAAGGGTTGTTGCGGGTCCACCACCACGGAGCCGGCCGGATAGGTGACTTTGCGCTGCAAGGGGTTGGGCTTGCCGTCTATCAGCAGGCGGCCTTCGTAGCCGGGAATCTTGTCGGCGGATTCGCGGTCCGGCTCAAACGGCGTGCCCAGCTTGATATCGTCCAGCCGGTAGACGGTAACGTCCAGCGTTTCCGGCCGGCTCAGTTCGCGCAGCTGGATGCCGTGAGCGCGTAGCCGGGCGATCACCTCGTGCCACTGTGTCGGCACCACATAGGCCTTGGGCCGCGCGGCGGTGAGGTCCGGCACGGTCAGCGGGGTGATGGGCAGGCGGTAGTCGCGCGGCTGATTGCTCCAGCGCACGATCTTGTCGCCGGTGATCGGAGATTGCACCTTGTCGAACTTGACGCCCTTGAAGTCCACCAGCTTGGGTTTGCCCTCGGCTTCCTTCCAGGTCAGCGTCACCGGGTCCGGCCGCGCGGCGCGGTCCTTGGCGATGGCGGCGCGCAGGCTGTCGTAATGGCGGGACACGCTGTCGAAGATGGCGCGATAGAGCACGTAGTTGCCCAGCACTTGCTGCTTGTAGGACTTGAGCGCGTGCAGTTCCACCAGGATGGCGGGGATGCCGCGGGCGTCGGCGTACTGATTGGAGAAGCGCGCCAGATCGCTGTAATACGGGTAATAGCCCTTGCCGGGGTTCTCGTTGTCGTTCATCGAGATGCAGACATTGGGCTCATGGCCGTAGCGGCGCAGTTCGCGATAGACCTCGGGCGTCATCACCTGGTCCATCCAGCGGCTGGACTCGGGCGACCAGCCTTGGCCGTTGTTGCAGTAGGTGACGTCGTATTGGTAGTTGACGCCGTCCGTGCTGTGGGTGTCGATGAAGAAGTCCGGCTGGTAATCGTTGAGCGCGCGCGCCACGTTGCGGATTTCCGGGCTGTCCAGCTTGGTGAAATCCCGGTTCAGGTTGAGGTTGCGGCCGTTGACCCGCCAGCCGGTCTGTTCCGGCCCGTTCTGGTTGATGCGGCCGTATTTGCCGTAGCGCATGTCGCCGTCCACGTTGACGGTGGGGATGAACAGCAGGTTGACTTTTGACAGCAGTGCGTCGTTGCGGATGAGTAGATCACGGATCAGCATCAGCCCGGCGTCCTTGCCGTTGGCTTCGCCTGGGTGGATGCCGGCTTGCACGTAGATCAGCGGCTTGCCGCTGGCGCGCAGGCCTTGCGGCGATTTGTCGGCGGCGGCGGACACCACCGCCATCATCATCTCGTGGCCTTGATCTGTTTTTTCCGCCATCGAGCCCAGCTTGAGCAGCGCCGGTTTGGCCGCGGCCAGCTTGTTCAGGTAGGCGATGGTTTCCGGATAGGCGGGCGTGTGCTTGAAGCCGCTGGCCTCCAGCGGCGTGGCCCACGGGTCGTCCGCCTTGGCGGCGAAGCGCTGGCTGTCCCCCTGCCAGGGGATGTCCGGGGGCAGCACGCGTTGGCGCGCGGCGGATAGGTATTGGCTGTCGTCGACGTAGTCCGGCGCGGCCGGCATGGCGTGTGCGTGCGGACCGAGGTGCAGGGCGGCGAAGGCGGAAACGATGGCGAGGCGCAGCGGCAAGTGCATGATGATTATCCTGATTGTCCAAGACCGAAACAGGCTACGCCCGCCGGCCCGGCGGACGCACGGGCTGTTGCACGGCGGCTTGACCGGGATCAAGCGGTGCCAACGGGGGGTGTGGTTCGAGAGTCGATATTTTTTGTGGCATATTGTCGCAGGGGTCCAGCGCGGCCGCGCCGGATCGGGATCATTTCAGACAAGGGGTTCTCGTGAAAACTTGGGTATCGAGCCTGGCCTTGGCCGCCGCGTTGTCCAGCGCGGCCTACGCCGCGGACATTCCGCTGCGTGACTTTTTCCGTAATCCGGAGCAGAGCAATTTCACCTTGTCACCGGATGGCAAGAGCGTGGCTTTCCTGGCGCCTTGGGAGGCGCGGCGCAATATTGTGGTGCGCATGCCGGGGCAGCCGGACCGGCGCGTCACCGAAGTGAAGGACCGCGACCTGTCGGGTTATTTCTGGAAGGGCAATCAGCGGCTGGTTTACAGCAAGGATAATGGCGGGGATGAGAATTTCCACCTATACGCGGTGGACCTGGTCAGAGGCAAGAGCCGCGATCTGACGCCGTTTCCCGGCGTGCGCGCGGAGATCGTCGACGAACTGACCGAACGGGACGACGAATTGCTGGTGGGCCTGAACAAGCGCAAGCCGGAAGTGTTCGACGTTTACCGGGTGAACCTGAAAACCGGCAAGTTGACGCTGGAGGCGAAGAACCCCGGCAATGTCACCAGTTGGAGCACTGATCACAATGGCCGCATCCGCATCGCCACCACCACGGACGGCGTCAACAGCACCCTGCTGTATCGCGACCAGCCGGGCGGCGCCTTCCGCAAGCTGATGACCACTTCCTTCCGTGACAGCTTCAATCCCTTGTTCTTCACTTTCGACAACCAGCGTTTCTACGCCGCCAGCAATCTGGGCCGCGATAAGAGCGCCATCGTCGAATTCGATCCCAAGACCGGCAAGGAAGTGAAGCAGATCTATCACCGCGACGACGTGGACGTCGACGGCCTGGGCTTTTCCCGCAAGCGCAAAGTGATCACCTGCGCCCGCTTCGAAACCGACAAGCCGGGCCGGCAATGCCTAGATGAGAAGAGCGAGGCCCTGCTTGCTAGGCTGGAGGCGCGGCTGCCCGGCTACCAGGTGGATATCCAGTCCGCCAACCGCGCGGAGAACCGTTTCATCGTGGCGGCCTGGAACGACCGTACCCAGGGCAAGCGCTATCTGTACGACGAGGCCGGAGACAAACTGGAACTGCTGGCCGAGATCACGCCCTGGCTGAAGGAAAGCGAGATGGCTACGATGCGGCCGGTGCAGTACCGCAGCCGCGACGGTTTGACTATCAACGGCTACCTGACCCTGCCCAAGGGCAAGGAGGACGCCAAGGGGCTGCCGGTAATCATTAATCCGCACGGCGGGCCATGGGCGCGCGACAGCTGGCGCTTCAACCCCGAGGTGCAGTTCTTCGCCAATCGCGGCTGGGCGGTGCTACAGATGAACTTCCGCGGCTCCACCGGCTATGGCCGTGATTTCTGGCAGGCCTCGTTCAAACAATGGGGCGGCACCATGCAGGACGACGTCAGCGACGGCGTGGACTGGCTGGTCAAGCAGGGCGTGGCGGATCCGAAGCGCGTCTGCATCTACGGCGGCAGCTACGGCGGTTACGCCACGCTGGCGGGCATCACTAAGACGCCGGATTTGTATCGCTGCGCGGTGGATTACGTGGGGGTGTCCAATCTATTCACCTTCATGAACACCATACCGCCGTACTGGAAGCCGATGCTGGACATGATGCACGAGATGGTGGGCGATCCGGTCAAGGACAAGGCGATGATGCGCGAACGCTCGCCGGTGTTCCAGGTGGACCGCATCAAGACTCCGCTGCTGGTGTTGCAGGGGGCCAAGGACCCGCGCGTCAACATCGACGAATCCAATCAGATCGTCAAGGCGCTGCAGAAGCGCGGCGTGGAAGTGGAATACATGGTCAAGGACAATGAGGGCCATGGTTTCCGCAACGAGGAAAACCGCTTTGACGCCTATGGCGCGATGGAGCGTTTCTTCCGTCAGCATTTGAATTAAGACCCGCTAAGAACGTGTTTACGATCTCGCGAGCCAAGGCGAGACAAGGCGAAAACGAGCGAAAAAGCGGAATGTACCGTGGTACATGAGCATTTTGAGCTCGGTTTCAACGCCGTATCGCCGACGCGCAGCAGATCGTAAACAGGTTCTCAGGCCCTGGCCGGCAGACTCCAGCGCCTGTCGCTCCAGCGGCCCAGCAGTTGCAGGCCGCCGCAGACCACAAAGTAAGCCAGCGCGATGAAGGCGAAGATCTCCAAAGGGTAGACCTGCTCGCGGTTGTTGACCTGAGTGGCGACGAAGGTGAATTCGGCCACGCCCACCACATAGGCGAGCGAGCTGTCCTTGATCAGGGTGATCCACTGATTGACGAAGGAGGGCAGCATCATGCGCAGCGCTTGCGGCAGCACGATCAGCCGCAGCGTCTGCCAGCGGTCCAGTCCCAGCGACAGCCCTGCCGCCCATTGCCCGGGGCCGATGGCGGCGATGCCGGCCTGCACCGACTGGCTCAGATAGGCCGCGTTGATCAGCGCCAGCGCCAACACCACGGTGAGTACGCCGGGGATGTCCACCCCAAACAGGATGGGTAGCAGGAAATAGCACCAGAAGATCAGCATCAGCACCGGGATGGCGCGCAGCAGCGCCACCAGCGTGGCCAGCGTGCGGCGCGGGCCGGGCCCGCACATGACCAGGGCGATGCCGCCGGCCAGGCCCAGCAGGCTGGCCAGCACGCCCGCGGCGGCGCTGATGGCCAGGGTCAGCAGCAGGCCGCCGGGCTCGCCGTTGGTCAGGTTACCCCACAGCAGATAATCGAGATTGTCCTGAATCACCGGCGGCATCATTGCGGCGCCCTCCATGCCGGCTCGCCGCGCTGGCTCAGCGCCTGAGTCAACAGCACCAGCAGCAGATAGGCGGCGGTGGCCACGGCGAAGGCCTGGAAGGCGAGCAGGGTTTCGGTTTCCACCTGGCGCGAGGTATAGGACAACTCCGCCACGCCTATGGCCATCGCCAAGGAAGTGTTCTTCACCACCGCGGTGTATTGGCCGACCAAGGGACGGCGCGCCAGCGCCCAGGCTTGCGGCAGGACCACCCAGCGGAATTCCTGCCAGCCGTTCATGCCCAGCGCGCGCGCCGCCTGGCGCTGGCCGGCGGCGACGCCGCGCAGCCCGGCTTGTAGTTCGCCGCAGATGAAGCTGGCGCTATAAAGGGTTAGCCCCACCAGCGCGGCCAGGAATTCGAAGGACGGCCATGGCAGCGTCAAGCCGCCCGGCAAGGGCAGGCTGCGTGGCGTATTCAGCCACAGCATGGCGGTTTCCGGCAGCAGGCCGGCCACGCCGAAATACCACAGCAGCAGCTGCACCATCAGCGGCGTGTTGCGATGCAGACTGACCCAGAGGCCGGCGGCGTGGCTCAAGGCGCGCCAGCGCGATTCCAGCGCCGCGGTCAGCAGCATGCCTAGCGTGGTGGCGGTGACGCAGACCAGCAGAGCCAGCCAGCCGGTGAGCAGCGCGCCCTTGAGCAGCCAGCCCAGGTAGTGGGGTTCCAGCCAGTGGTGGCCAAGCCAGGAGGGGGGATTCATTGCTTGCTGTCCTGTATTTCGATAAGGCCGCCATTCGGCGCCAGCGGCGCTTCAAATGGCGAAACCGCCGGGCGCGCCCGGCGGCTTGGGATACGGATGGGAAAACGCGCCGTCTTAGAGTCTGTTTACGATCTCGCGAGCTAAGGCGAGACAAGGCGAAAACGAGCGAAAAAGCGGAATGTACGAGTGGTACGTGAGCATGATGAAGCCGTTTTCAACGCCGTATCGCCGACACGCAGCAGATCGTAAACCGGTTCTTAGAGCCGCTAAGAAAACCTCGCGGAGAACCTGAGCCAAGGCGCGCCGACACAGGCAGTACCCGTAGTACGACAAGGAGGCGCAACGCAGGATCAGGGGTTTTGTTAGCGGGTCTTAGCTGGCTTCGCCGATCTTGAAGTCCCTGGGCAGCGGCGCCTTGGTGGCCGGCCCGAACCACTGGTTGTAGATCTTGGCGGCCTGGCCGGATTTTTCCAATTCCAGCAGGCTGTCGTTCACCGCTTTCAGCAGACGCGCTTCGCCCTTGGGCAGGCCGATGGCCTGGTATTCGCGGGTCAGGGTGAACGGCGCCAGTTCGAACTTGGCCTTGTCCGGCGCGTTGGCCAGCAAGGCGGCCAGCTTGGAGCCGTCCTGGCTGATGGCCTGGACGTTGCCGTTGCGCAGCGCGGTGAAGGCCAGCGGGGTGTCGTCATAGGCCACCACGGTGGTCTTCGGGTATTTGTCGCGCAGGTTCACCTCCTGAGTGGTGCCCTTGTCCACGCCCACGCGCAGTCCGGCCAGTTGCTCCGGCTTTTGCAGCGAACCCTTGCGGGCGATGAACTGCTGACCGGAGGCGAAGTAGGGCAGGCTGAACGCCACTTGCTTCTTACGCTCGTCGGTGACGGTGAAGTTGGCGGCGACCAGATCCGCCTTGCCGGACACCAAGAGCGGCACGCGGTTGGCCGGATTGGTGGGGATCAGGCTGAGTTTGACGCCCAGCTTCTTGGCGATGTGCTGGGCCACGTCCACGTCCAGGCCGGAAATCTGGCGAGTCTTGGCGTCGAGAAAGCCGAATGGCGGATTGCTGTCGAAGGCGGCGACGCGCAACACGCCTGCCTTCTTGATGTCATCCAGACGGTCGGCCCAAGCGGCGGTGGCGGCGGTACTCAAGGCGATGGCCAATGCGATGGCGTGTTTCATGATGATGCCCCTTGTCTGAAGACGCGCCGGGGGTTTCGTTCGCGCCGTTTGGCGGCGCGTTTTCAGAAGATGCCGGCGCATCGTGATTCCGAGAAATTTTCTGCCATGGATAAACCCATGACATGCGATGGAGTGATGCTAAGGCATTCTGCAAATTCTTGGAAATTATTAAAAATTAGTCTTATATATTAATTTGTTTTGATTGTGTGATTTTCCTCATCGGAACAATGCCTTGTCCAAATCGAGGCCGTGGCGACGGCGGGCCGATATTTTTGTTCGAGGTAGGATTGCCAAACAATTTCCTTTGCCGCGCTTTTCTGCAATCGGCATAATCGCGGTTTCCGTGCGTTGCCCATTGGCGGACGCGTCGACGGATTTGCAACTTTTCTTGACGACTGTGATGACTGGCGCGAAAGCGCGTCGGGACGAAGCAGACGAGCCGAAGCCGAAATGCCCAGCATCTATCAACTCAAATCCCGTTTTCAGGACCTGCTGCGCCCCTTGCTGCGCGGCCTGGTTTCCCTTGGCGTCACCGCCAACCACGTCACGCTCGGCGCCATGCTGGCTTCCATAGCCTACGGCGGCTGGCTGGCCACCCAGCCGGAGCGGGCTTTGCCGTGGCTGCTGTTGCCCGTATTCCTGTTCCTGCGCATGGCCTTGAACGCCATCGATGGCATGCTGGCGCGCGAGCACGGTCAGAAGTCCCGGCTGGGCGGCATTCTCAACGAAGTGGGCGACGTGGTGTCCGACGCCGCGCTCTACCTGCCGTTCGCCTTCTTGTCGGCGGAGCCGGCCTGGGTGGTGTTGGCGGTGACGCTGGCCTTGCTGACCGAGTTCGTCGGCGTGCTGGGCCCCAGCCTGGGCGCAACGCGGCGCTACGATGGCCCGATGGGCAAGAGCGACCGCGCCTTTGCGTACGGCGCCTACGCGCTGCTGCTGGGCCTGTGGCCGCAGGCGGCGGCCTGGGGCGGCTGGGTGTTTGGATTGAGCGCCGCCTTGATGGCGCTGACCTGCGTCAACCGGGCGCGGGCCATTTTGAAAGAGGGCGAGCATGTTTAAACCGCTGTTGCCGCAGGCATTGATCTGGGCGCTGGGCGCCGTATTCGCGTTGCTGGTGATCGCCAGCGTCGCCATCCGCGTGCTGGAAAGCCGCTCGCCGCACAAGAACTGGCTAGAATTGAAGCTGCGCATCCGCACCTGGTGGTGGATTGTCGCCTGCTTCTCGCTGACCTTGCTGGGCAATGTGCCGCTGGCGCTGGTGGTGTTCGCGCTGATCAGCTTCCTGGCGCTGAAGGAATACCTGACGCTGTGCGCCACCCGCACCGCCGATCACGTGGTGCTGTTCTGGGCTTATCTGAGCATCCCGCTGCAGTATTACTGGCTGGGCATCCACTGGTACGGCATGTTCATCATCTTTATCCCGGTTTACATCTTTCTGTTCCTGCCGATGCGCATGGTGCTGATCGGCGAGACCCAGGGCTTCCTCAAGGCGGCCGCCTCGCTGCAATGGGGGCTGATGATTTGCGTGTTCTGCCTGAGCCATATGGCCGCCGTGTTGACCCTGCCGCAGCTGACCCATATCGGCGAACCAGCCCAGGGCGCGATGTTGCTGTTCTACCTGGTGGCGCTGACTCAGCTCAACGACGTGGCGCAATACTTGTGGGGCAAGGCCTTCGGCCGGCGCAAGGTGGCGCCCAAGGTATCGCCCAACAAGACGCTGGAGGGCTTCCTCGGCGGCGCGCTGACCACCTGCCTGCTGGGCTGGCTGCTGGGGCCGCTGCTGACGCCGTTCTCGCCGCTGCACGCGGCCTTGGCCGGTTTGTTGATCGGGGTGATGGGCTTCATCGGCGACATCGTGATTTCCGCGGTGAAGCGCGACATCGGAGTCAAGGACTCCGGCCGCCTCCTGCCCGGCCACGGCGGGGTGCTGGACCGGCTGGATTCGCTGACCTATACCGCGCCGCTGTTCTTCCACTATGTCCACTACTTGTACTTCTGAGCCGATGATGAGCCGATTGCTGCGCATTCTGTTTGTGTTGCTGCTGGCCCGGCCGGTGGTGCGATTGTGGTTGGGGGTGACGGTGCGCCATCAGGAGCGGCTGCCGCTGAACGGCCCGGCCATCGTGGTGGCCAACCACAATAGCCACCTGGACATCCTGGCGCTGTACAGCCTGTTTCCGCTGGGGCGCATCCCCGAGGTGCAGCCGGCGGCGGCGGCGGACTACTTCCTGAAAAACCGTCTGTTCGCCTGGTTCGCCACCCAGGTGGTGGGCATTATCCCGGTGGTGCGCGGTGGCGTGGCCAAGGGCCTGGACCCGTTGGAGGGTTGCCGCGAGGCGCTGCGCCAGGGACGGATTCTGATCCTGTTTCCGGAAGGCTCTCGCGGCGAACCCGAGGTGCTGTCCGAGATCAAGTCCGGCATCTGGTATCTGAGCCGCGATTTCCCCGACGTGCCGGTGGTGCCGGTCTATCTGCACGGCCTGGGCCGGGCGATGGGGCGCGGCCAATGGCTGCCGGTGCCCTTCTTCGTCGACATCGCCATTGGCCGGCCGCTGCAGTGGCTGGAAGAGAAAACCGCTTTCCGCGACCGTATCCGCGAATCGCTGTTGTACTTGAAGCAAAAAACCCTGCCCGCCGCGCCGGCGGAGCAGGAGGCTTGAAAGGAGCCAGAGCATGCGCCAAGCCGAAGAATCGCAGTTTGTCAGTTTTGACGGTCAAACCCTGTTTTATCGGCATTGGCCGGCGCTGACTCCCGGCGCGCGGCCGCGCGCCATCGTGCTGCTGCACCGCGGCCACGAACATTCCGGCCGCCTGCAGCACCTGGTGGACGAGTTGCAGCTGACGGATACGCCGATGTTCGCCTGGGACGCGCGCGGTCACGGCCGCAACGAGGGGCCGCGCGGCTACAGCCCCAGCCTGGGCGCCACGGTGCGCGACCTGGACTGCTTCGTCCGCCACCTGTGCCAGCGTCACGGCCTGGCGATGGAGGAGATCGTGGTGATCGCTCAGAGCGTGGGCGCGGTGCTGGCGGCCGCCTGGGCGCACGACTACGCGCCGCGCGTGCGCGCGCTGGTGCTGGCCTCGCCGGCCTTCAAGGTCAAACTCTACGTGCCCTTAGCCCGGGCCGGCCTTCGGCTGATGCAGCGGCTGAGGGGCAATTTCTTCGTCAACTCCTATGTCAAGGCGCGCTTCCTGACTCATGATCCGGAGCGCATCGCGTCCTACAACAGCGACCCGCTGATCACCCGGCCGATTTCCTCCAACATCCTGCTGGACTTGTACGACACCGCCGAACGCATCGTCGCCGACGCCGGCGCCATCACGCTGCCGACCCAGTTGTTGATGTCGGGCGCTGACTTCGTCGTGCACCAGGGGCCGCAGCGCGAGTTCTTCCAGAAACTGGGCAGCCCCCTGAAGGAAATGCACCTGCTGCCGGGCTTCTACCACGACACCTTGGGCGAGCGCGACCGCGCGTCGGCGCTGGACAAGATTCGCGCCTTCATCCAACGAGTGGAGGCCGGCGCGCCGGCGGTGGACCTGAGCCGCGCCGACGCCGCCGGCTATACCGCGCTGGAATACCAGCAACTGCAGCAGCCGCGCTCCTGGCTGTCGCCGTTGCGCTGGCAGTTTGCGCTGACCCGGCTGACCCTGGCCACGCTGGGCCGCCTGTCCGCCGGCATACGCCTGGGCTGGCGCACCGGTTTCGATTCCGGTAGCACCCTGGATTACGTTTACCGCAACCAGGCGTCCGGCTTCAGCCCGCTGGGCCGCTTGGGCGACCGCGCCTACCTGGACAGCGTGGGCTGGAAGGGGATACGCCAGCGCAAGCTGAACCTGGAGGAGCTGATCGCCGCGGCGATGAGCCGCCTACGCGTCGATGGCCGGCCGCTGCGCCTGTTGGACATCGCCGCCGGTCATGGCCGCTACATTCTGGACGCCGTGGCCGGCCAGCCGGTGGAACATGTACAGCTGCGCGATTACAGCGACATCAACGTCGGTGCCGGCCGACGCTTGATCGCTGAACGCGGCCTGGAAGCGGTGGCGCGCTTCGACCAGGGCAACGCCTTTGACCGCGCCAGCCTGGCCGCGCTGCAGCCGGTGCCGACGCTGGCGGTGGTGTCCGGCCTCTATGAGCTGTTTCCCGAAAACGAACCCATCCGCCAATCGCTGGCCGGCCTGGCCGATGCGGTGCCGCCCGGTGGCTATCTGGTCTACACCAACCAGCCCTGGCACCCGCAGCTGGAACTGATCGCGCGCACGCTGAGCAGCCATCGCGGCGGCGCGGACTGGATCATGCGCCGGCGCACTCAGCAGGAAATGGACCAACTGGTGTCCGACGCCGGCTTCGAGAAGCTGGAGCAGCGCATCGACGAATGGGGCATCTTCAGCGTCAGCCTGGCGCGACGCCGCGCCGACGCCGCAACGGAGCGGCCACAGCCGCTGGCCGAGGCCGAGGCGTGAGCGCGCCGGCCGCCGCCGGCCGTCCTTGGCGGCTGGCCTGTCTATGGCTGTTGCTGTTGGGGCCCAGCTTCTTCCTGCTCTACGGCGCGGCCAATCAATACGCGGCCGGCCTGCCTCCGGAGCGGGTGGGCAATGTGGCGATGGCCTGGGAGCGCGCCATCCCGCTGTGGCCGTGGACCATCGTGCCGTATTGGAGCATAGACCTGCTCTACGGCGTCTCGCTCTTCCTGTGCGCCAGCCGCGCCGAACTCAATGCCCACGCCAAGCGCCTGCTGGCGGTCACCCTGTTGTCCTGCCTGTGCTTCCTGCTGTTCCCGCTGCGCTTCGGTTTTGAGCGCCCGCCGCTGGACGGCGTTTTCGGGCAACTGTTCGACCTGCTGATGGGCTTCGACAAACCGTTCAACCAGGCGCCTTCGCTGCATATCGGCCTGTTGGTGGTGCTGTGGCTGCGCTACTGGCAGCACACGCCCCGGCGCTGGCTCTGGCTGCTGCATGGCTGGTTCGCCTTGATCGGCGTGTCGGTGCTGACCACCTGGCAGCATCATTTTTGGGATGTGCCCAGCGGTTTCGCGCTGGCGGTGCTGGTCTGCTATCTGTGGCCGATGCCGGCGCCGACGGCGCCGTCCTGGCGTTCGCCCGAGCCGGGCCGCAGCCGCGTTTTGGGCGCGCGTTACGCGGCAGGGGCCGTGTTGCTGCTGGTTTTGGCGGCGGCGCTGGGCGGCTGGGGCTGGCTGCTGGCCTGGCCGGCGCTGGCCTTGAGCGTGCTGGCGTGGGCTTATTGGCGGCTGGGTCCGGTCGCGCTGCAAAAACACGCCGGCCGCCGCCGCTTCGCCGCGCGTGTGCTGCTGTGGCCTTACAGCCTGGCCGCGCGGCTGGCGCATGCTTATTTTCTGCGCCGCTTGCCGGGCGCGGAGGAGGTGATAGAGGACGTTTGGCTGGGGCCGGTCAGCGCGGCGCGCGACGCCCGCTTCGTCGCGGTGCTGGACTTGGCCGCGGAATACGACCGCCAGGCGGCCGGAGCCGTGGTATACCATAGCCAGCCCTTGCTGGATCTGCTGCTGCCGGCGCCGGCTCAATTGCGGCTGGCGGTACAGGCCCTGGATCGATTGCGGGCCGGCCAGCGCGGGCCGTTGCTGGTGCATTGCGCTTTGGGCCTGACACGCAGCGCGGCAGTGTTGCTGGCTTGGATGGTGCTCAGCGGACGCGCGGGCTCGGTGGAGCAGGCGCGCGCGCTGCTGAGGCAACGCCGCCAGCGCGTGGAGCTGAGCGATGCGCAATGTGAGGAACTGGCGCGCCTGTGCGCGCGATTGGAGCCCTTGTGACGTCTGATCTTGCGCAAGCGCGGCTGAGCGCCGCGGTTCTGGCTTCCTGCCGCTGGCTGTGCTGGCCTAGTTGGGGCTTGCTGGCCTTGTCGGCGCTGACGCCGGCGCCGGCCTTATGGCTGCCGTTGTGCGCTGCTGTCGCTTTATGGCAAGCCTGGCTGGGCTGGCGTCTGCAATTGGACGCGGCCTTGTTGCAGGCCGTGGATTCGGCTGGCACTCTTGAGGAGCTGGACCTGGCCTTGTCACGGCTGTTTGGGCGCGACTTGGCCGGCCGCTCGCTGGAGGCAAGGCAGCGCGGCATGGCCCGCTTGCTGCGCGGATTTTTACTGGCGACCGGCCTGTGCTGGCTGCTGTGCCTGGCAGGGCTGTTGGCGGGGCGGATGTGAACAATAAGAAGATTCAAAAGCGTGGGAAGAGGAGAACCGTGATGAGCAAGAGAGCATGGTATGGCGGGGCGGTCTGCGTTTTGCTGGCCTCCGGGGGCTTGGCCTGGTTGGGTTTGATGCTGGCGGGCTTTGGCGCGTCCGGCAGCAATGGCGGCACGTCGGAGTGGCCGTTCTTGGTGGCCAAGGCGCTGGGGTTCGCGGGTTTCGCGATGTTTGTGTGTGGATTGGTCGCCTGCAAGGAAGCCAATTAAGCATGGGATGAAAATGGACGGGGCGGCAGGCTAAGGCTTGCCGCCCTGTTCGTCGTCTCAGAACCTGTTCAAGGTCTGCCGCGCTTCGTGGTGCGTTGCACGGTGAGTACAAGTTTTCAAAATGCTCGTGTAGCACGAGTACATTCCGCATTTTCCCTTGTTTTCGCCTTGTCTCGTCTTTGCTCGCGAGACTTTGAACAGGCTCTCAGCCCAGGCGCCGGCGCAGCGCGCGGCTCAGCTGTTCCACGCCCCAGGACAGCGCCACCATCGCCAGGATGACGGCGGCGGCGGCCTGCTGCTGGAACAGCGACAGCGCCAGATACAGCTGCTGGCCCAGGCCGCCGGCGCCGACGATGCCGAGCACGGTGGCGATGCGGATATTGTTTTCCCAGCGGTACAAGGTGTACGCCAGCCATTGGCTGGCGACCATGGGCAAGGGCCCGTAGCAGAAGGCGACCGCGCGGCCGGCTCCGGCGTGGAGCAGCGCCTGTTCCGCCTGCGGCGGCGCGTTTTCCAGGGTTTCCGCAAACAAGCGGCCCAACACGCCGGCGGTATGCATCGCCAGCGCCAGCACGCCGGCGGCCGGCCCCAGGCCCAGCGCCAACACCGCCAGCGCCGCCCACAGCAGGTCCGGTATGCCGCGCAGCATGTTCAACAACAGACGCGTCGCGCTCTTGGCTGCGACGCCCAGCCGGCCGGCCGCCGGCAAGGCCAGCGGCATGGCTAGAAGGGCCGCCAGCACCGTGCCCAGCGCCGACATCGCCAAGGTCTCCACCACGCCCTGACCCAGTTGCCTCAAAGCGGCGGGGGAGAAGTCCGGCGGCAGGAATTCCATGGCGAAGCGCGGCAGGCCGCGCCAGTCGAAACCGTTGGCTCGCCAGTCCGGCCATAGCCAGCAAAGACTGAAGGCGGCCAGCGCGCCGCCGGCCAGCAACAGGCGGCGGCCGCCGCCGTCGCGTTCCAAAGCGCGCCGCGACCAGCGGCTGACGCCTTCGCTCAAACCCACCAGCAGCAGGAACACCAGGAGCAGAGTGCCCACCTCGCCGCCGTTGAGCATTTTCAGGCTGCTGTCCAGCAACTGACCGATGCCGCCGGCGCCGACGAAACCCATCACGGCCGACGCGCGAATCGCGCATTCCCAGCGGTAGACGCTATAGCTGATCAATTCCGGCAGCGCTTGCGGCCACAGCGCCCAGCACAAGCGTTGCCAGCGGCTGGCGCCGGCGGCCGCCAGAGCCTGCGCCGGCGCGCGCGGCTGGGATTCCAGAATTTCCGCGTAGACCTTGCCCAGCATGCCGCCGTAAGCCAGGCCCAGCGCCAATACCGCCGGCAGGCTGCCCAGGCCGGCGGCGCGGACGAAGAGCAGCGCCCAGACGATGTCCGGCACGCCGCGCAGCCACACCATCAGCCCGCGCAGCAGGCTTTGCGCGGCCAAGACCGCGCGGCGCGGCGGTGAGGCGGTGAGTTGATGATCGTCCAGCGCGCGGCTGGTGGCGAAGGCCAACGGCGCGCCCAGCAGCATGGCCAGGACCAGGCCGGCGCTGGCTACCGCCAGCGTGACGACGGTTTCCCTCACGACTTCTTTCAGGAAGTCGCCGTCGTGGGCCGGTGGCAGAAAGCCGGTGGCGAAGCGCGCCAGGCTGAGCCAGGTGTCGCCGTTGAGCAAGGTGGCCAGCGTGAACTGAGTCAGCGGCAGCGTGGGTAGAAGCAGCGCCAGAGTCAGCAGCAGCCAGCCTAGCCGCGCGCGCGCGGCCGGGTCGCGCGGTTTCAGCATTGCAGGCCTCTGAGCGCGGTGGCGGGCGCGGCCGCTTCCATCGCCGCGTCAGGCGCGTCGCCGGAGTAGAGTTCGGTCAGCAGCGCGGAGTCGACCTGTTCGCGCGGCAAGTCGAAGGCGATCGCGCCGTCGCGCAGGCCGATGATGCGCGGGAAGTGCTCCAAGGCCAGTTGCACCGAGTGCAGGCTGACCAGAAGCGCGGCGCGGCGCGCGCGGGCGTCCTCGCACAGCAGGCGAATGGTGTCGTCGGCCAGCCTGGGGTCCAACGCCGACACGGGTTCGTCGGCCAGCAAAAGTTCCGGGCGCTGGTACAGCGCGCGGGCGATGCCGACGCGCTGGCGCTGGCCGCCGGACAGCTGGTCGCAGCGCTGCCACAGTTTGTCGGACAGGCCCAGCCGTTCCAGTTCGGCGGCGACGCCGGCGGCGTCGTCCGGCCACAGCAGCCGGAGCAGGGCCGCCAGTTCGCCGCTATGGCCCAGCCTGCCGGCCGCCACCGCATGGATCACCCGCTGGCGCGGAGGCAGCGGCGGCGTCTGATAGACACTGCCGATGCGCGCGCGCAAGGCGCGCAGGGCGCGGCGCGGCAGGCGCCAGGGGTTGGCGCCCAGCAGCCGGACCTCGCCGGCGTCCGGGCGCAGGCCGGTGTTGGCCAGCAGCAGCAGCGAACTCTTGCCGGCGCCGGACGGCCCGATCAAGGCCGCTTGCTCGCCGGCGGCCAGGCGCAGCGTTATACCGCGCAGGATGACGGCGCCGTCCAGCTTCAGGCCTGCGTCGTGGAACTCCAGGCTCACTTCAGCAGCCCGGCGGCCGTGGCGGCGGCTTCTATGCCCTGATAATTGTCCGGCTTGGTGGGAATGAAGCGGCTGGCGCGCTGTAAATCCAGCACGGCTTTCTGTTCAGGATTCTTGGCGTCCAGCTTGAGGAAGGCCTGGCGGATTTTGTCCTGCAAACCCTTGTCCATGCTGCCGCGCACCGTCCAGTTGTAGTCGTAGTAGGGTGGGGTGGTGGCGATTACGCGCACTTTGGCGCTATCCACCTTCTTGCTTTCCACCAGCTTCTGCCACACGGAGCTGTTCAATACGCCGGCCTCCACCTTGCCGGCGGCCACCCAGGCCACGGTGGCGTCGTGGGCGCCGGAATAGGCGACGTTCTTAAAGAAGCTTTCCGGCTTGATGCCGTCCTTCTGCATGAAATAGCGCGGCATCAGATGGCCGGACGTGGAGGAGGCCGAGCCGAAGGCGAAGCTGTCGCCCTTCAGCTCCTTCAGGCTCTTGGCTGGGCCGCTGGTGATGAAGGTTGAGGTGAACTTGCTGTCCTCCTCGCGCTGAACCAGCGGAACCACCTTGCCGCGTTGGCTGGCCTGCACATAGGTGAAGCCGCCCAGCCAGGCCAGGTCCAGCTTGTCCGAGGTCAGCGCGGTGACCACGCCGGCGTAGTCCGATACCGGCACGAACTGTACTTTCATGCCCAGCTCTTTTTCCAGATACTGGCCCAGCGGCGCGAATTTGCGCTGCAGTTCGGTGGGAGATTCGTCTGGAATGGCGGAGACTTTGAGCACGGTCTGGGCGGCGTTGGCCAGGGTGGCGGCGGCCAGCAGGGCGCTGGCCAGCGTCAGTTTGATGGCGGTCATGGGGACTCCTATATTAATCACGGACCAAAAGCCGCCAGGGCGGGCGGCTCAAAAAAGGCCAGTCGCGGGACTGGCCTTGGGGCGGAGAGCCAAGGCCCGCCGCGCATGGAAAGTATTCTAGCCTAGCTTGGCTCAGGCCGCCTTGCGCCGGCCGAACACGTAGAACAGCGCCAGGCCGATCACGATCATAGGCAGGCTCAGCCATTGGCCCATGCTGATCACGTCGGACTGGCCGAAGATGCCGGCGTCCGGGGTGCGGAAGAATTCGCTGCCGAAGCGCGCCAGGCCGTAGCCGATCAGGAACAGCGCCGACACCTGGCCCCGGACGCGTGTCTTGGCGCTAAAGCACCACAGCAAGGCAAACAGCGCCAGGCCTTCCAGCGCGAACTCGTAGAGCTGCGACGGGTGGCGCGGCAGGCCGCCGTACTGGAGCAGGGTCACCATCAGGTCGGAGGACTGTTGCGCCTGGATCAGATCGTCCATCTTGGCCTGCGGGAACAGCATCGCCCACGGCAGCTTGGGATCGGCCACCCGGCCCCATAGTTCGCCGTTGATGAAGTTGCCGATGCGGCCGGCGGCCAGGCCCAGCGGCACCAGCGGCGCGATGAAGTCGGTGACTTCCCAGAAGCTGCGGCCGTGTTTGCGCGCGAACAGCGCCACGCCGATCAGCACGCCGATGAAGCCGCCGTGGAAGGACATGCCGCCCTTCCACACCATCAGAATCTCCAGCGGGTGGCTAAGATAATAGCCGGGCTGGTAGAACAGCACTTCGCCCAGGCGGCCGCCCAGCACCACGCCGACAGCGCCGTACATCAGCAGATCGTCCAGCAGTTTGGAGGTCAAGAAGGCGTGGCCGCGCTTGATGCGGTAGTTGCCCAGAATCAGGAAGCTGGCGAAGCCCAGCAAATACATCAGGCCGTACCAGTGAATGGCCAGCGGGCCCAATTGGATGGCCACGGGGTCGAACTGCGGATGAATGATCATTTGTCAGCCGTGTGCGTTTGCGGTAAAAGAATGTGGACGGATTATATGGGAAAGCGTTCCCACGCGTCGCGCGGCCCACCCGCCGCCCGGCGCATTTTTGCCTTGAGCTCCCCGGCACCCGGAGCCAGGCGGCCTGGTTTTAAGCCAAACCGGGCCTGGAGCGCCTTTCCGCCCATGTAGAGATTAAGGAATCAGCAATGCCCCAATACCGCTCCCGCACTTCCACCGCCGGCCGCAATATGGCGGGTGCCCGCGCCCTATGGCGCGCCACCGGCATGAAGGACGACGACTTCGGCAAACCCATCATCGCCATCGCCAACAGCTTCACCCAGTTCGTGCCCGGTCACGTGCATCTGCACAATATGGGCCAACTGGTAGCGCGGGAAATCGAACGCGCCGGCGGCGTGGCCAAGGAGTTCAACACCATCGCCATCGACGACGGCATCGCCATGGGCCACGGCGGCATGCTCTACAGCTTGCCCAGCCGCGACCTGATCGCCGACAGCGTGGAATACATGGTCAATGCCCACTGCGCCGACGCGCTGGTGTGCATCTCCAACTGCGACAAGATCACCCCCGGCATGCTGATGGCGGCCATGCGCCTGAACATCCCGGTGGTGTTCGTCTCCGGCGGCCCGATGGAAGCGGGCAAGGTGCAGTGGGGCAACGACATCCGCAAGCTGGATCTGGTGGACGCGATGGTGGAGGCCGCCAACAGCGCGGTGTCCAACGAGGATGTAGAGCGCGTGGAGCGCTCCGCCTGTCCCACCTGCGGCTCCTGCTCCGGCATGTTCACCGCCAACTCCATGAACTGCCTGACCGAGGCGCTGGGTCTGTCCCTGCCCGGCAACGGCAGCCTGGTGGCCACGCACGCGGACCGCAAGGAATTGTTCCTGCGCGCCGGCCGGCTGATCGTGGACATCACCAAGCGCCATTACGAGCAGGACGACGCCAGCCTGCTGCCGCGCGCCATCGCCACCAAGGCCGCGTTCGAGAACGCGATGAGCCTGGACGTGGCCATGGGTGGTTCCACCAATACCGTGCTGCACCTGCTGGCGGCGGCGCAGGAAGCCGGCGTGGACTTCAAAATGGCGGACATCGACCGCATCTCGCGCTCGGTGCCGTGTCTGGCCAAGGTGGCGCCGGCCACCCAGAAATACCATATGGAAGACGTGCACCGCGCCGGCGGCGTGGTGGCCATCCTGGCTGAGCTGGACCGCGCCGGCCTGATCCGCCGCGAGGTGCCCACCGTGCACAGCGCCACGCTGGGCGAAGCGCTGGAAGCCTGGGATATCCGCCGCCACGGCGAAGACAGCGAGGCGCGACGCTTCTACCGCGCGGCGCCGGGCGGCGTGCCCACCACCATCGCCTTCTCGCAATCCATGCGCTACCCGACCGTGGACGACGACCGCGCCGAAGGCTGCATTCGCGACCGTGAGCACGCTTACTCCCAGGATGGTGGCCTGGCGGTGCTGGCCGGCAATATCGCCGAACGCGGTTGCATTGTTAAAACCGCCGGCGTGGACGACTCCATTCTCAAATTCAACGGGCGCGCCCGCATCTTTGAAAGCCAGGACGCGGCAGTGGAGGCCATCCTGGCCGACCGCATCGTGGCCGGCGACGTGGTGGTGATTCGCTACGAAGGCCCCAAGGGCGGTCCTGGCATGCAGGAAATGCTATATCCCACCAGCTATCTGAAATCCAAGGGCTTGGGCAAGGACTGCGCTTTGCTGACCGATGGCCGCTTCTCCGGAGGCACCTCCGGCCTGTCCATCGGCCATGTGTCGCCGGAGGCCGCGGAGGGCGGCGCCATCGGTCTGGTGGAAGAGGGCGACCGCATCGAGATCGATATCCCGGGCCGTTCCATCCGCTTGGCGGTCAGCGATGAAACGCTGGCGGCGCGGCGCGCGGCGATGGAAGCCAAGGGCCGCGACGCCTGGAAGCCGCAGGGCCGCGACCGCGTGGTCAGTCCGGCGCTGCGCGCCTACGCCGCGATGACCACCAGCGCAGATACCGGCGCGGTGCGCGATGTGACGCAAGTAGAAAAGTAAACGGCGGCAAAAGTGAACGGCGGAGCAGTAAACGCAGGGCTGTTCTGCCCAGCATGAAAAACGGCGGCCAAGGCCGCCGTTTTTTTATCCGGAGATCAAGGGGCTGTTGTTGAGCGCATGGTTTCCTCCATGCTTTCAGCTGCCTGGATCAGCATGTCGAGCAGCCGGACCAGCCCCGGTTTGAGCGGTGCGCCCTGACGGGTGATGGTGTGAAAACATGAGTGATAGGCCAACTGCTCCGGCAGCAAGGCGCGCAGGCGGCCAGCGTTTACCCAGTGCCGGGCGTAGTGGGTGGGCAGATAGCCAAGATAGGTGCCGGACAGCACTAGCGTGGCGATGGCCTCCATTGAATAGGCGCTGACCACTTGGTGCAGACGCCAGTTCTGCGGTCGCTGGTGCTCCGTCATATAACCGCGTCCGGCGTATTCCGCGGCGCAAATTTGCTGCTGGCTGGGGGCGGTGATGGCAAACAGTGGATGGTGGCTGGAGCAATACAGATTCTGCTCCTCGGCGAATAGCGGCTGGTAGCGCAAGCCGGACAACTGGTGATGAAAGGCGCCCAAGCCGAGTTGCAGCCGGTCTTCCAGCACAGCCTGTTCCAGTTCGTCCGGTCTCATGGTGTGCAGATGCAGCTGCGTTTGCGGCCATTGCCGGCGGAATCGGCCGATGACGGCTGGCAAGGGCGCGCGCGGTAGGCTGAGCAGGCCGTCCACCGCGCCGAGATGAAGCGCTTCGCGACAGGGCCCGCCCAGCGCATTGGCTTGTTCTCGAAACTGCTCGATCTCGCGCAATAGGCCCTGAGTAGCCTGATAGAGCGCCTGGCCGGCTGGCGTCAATTGGAAGCCGCCGTTGCCGCGCCGGCACAGCGAATAGCCCAAGCGCAGTTCCAGATCTCGCACCGCCACGCTCAGGCGCGGCAGACCGGTGTTCAGTTTGGCTTGGGCGGCGGTAAAGCCGCCGGCCTCGACAATGCTGCAAAAAATTCGCAACAGGCGTAGATCCAGATCCGAGATATTGCCTAGCATCGGGCCTCCCGCAGCGTGGGATCGAACAGAAGGCGGGCCAGAGGCCCGCCGCCCCGAGTTTACGAAGCCCCTTCCGCGCCGGCAAGCAAGCCGGTCGTGCGGCTTGACTCGGCTAGCAGGCACAGCAGTTCGAACATCAGGGTGGCGCCAACCAGCGCGGTGACGCCGCCGACATCGAACGGAGGCGACACTTCCACCACGTCGGCGCCGACCAGGTTCAGACCGCGCAGACCGCGCAGCAGTTGCAGCGACTGCTGGCTGCTGAGGCCGCCTATCTCCGGCGTGCCAGTGCCGGGGGCGAAGGCCGGATCCAGCGCGTCAACGTCGAAGCTGATGTAAGTCGGCCCGTCGCCGACGATGCGGCGGGCCTCGGCCAGAGTTGCCTGAATGCCTAACTCGGCGAAGGTCTCCATATGGATGACGCGGATGCCGCAGGCCTTGGCGAAGTCCTCATCCTCCGCTGAATAGATAGAACCGCGGATGCCGATCTGAACAGTACGCCTGGGGTCCAGCAAGCCTTCCTCCACCGCGCGGCGAAACGGCGTGCCGTGAGTGTAGCGCTGCTGGCCGAAATAGCTGTCGTTGGTGTCGGAGTGCGCGTCGAAATGCACCATGCCGAGTGGCCGGTCCTGCGCGAGCGCTCGGAAGATGGGCAGGGTGATCAAGTGGTCGCCGCCCACCGCAAGCGGTAGCGCCCCGGCCTGGCGGATCTGACGGAAAAAAACCTCAATCCGCTGAAGCGAGTCCATCAGATCAATGGGGTTGACCGGCGCGTCGCCTAAATCGCCTACGCGGGCCAATTCGTAAGGGGCAAGGCGGCTGACCGGATGCACCCGGCGCATCAGACTGGATTGGTTACGTACCTCGCGCGGACCATGGCGGGCGCCGGCGCGATGGGTGGTGCCGCCATCCCACGGCACGCCGACCAGGGCGACGTCGAGCTGAGCGGGGTCGCTGCAGATGGGCAGGCGCATGAAGCTTGGAATGCCGGCGAAGCGGGGAACCTCTGCGGCGTCGATGGGCTGGGGATAGGCAATGGACATGGGAAACCTCCTGGGTTGGGGTTATTCTCCGACGCTTAGCGAGGGCGCGGCCGGGGTCATCAGGCTGACGCCGACAAAGCTCAGGAAGTTGGCTGCCAGGCCGTAATAGATCGGAGTATTGGCAGCCAAACCATCGAAGATCATCAACGCGACAACGGTTAGACAGCCAAGCAGCATGCCGGCCATGGCACCTTGAACGGAGGCGCGGCGCCATAGCAGGGCGCCGAGAATAGGCACCAGCAGGCCGCTCACCAGCAAGTTGTAGGCGATGCTGAGGCCGGCGATCACATCGTTGACCAGGTAGGACAGCAACAGCATGACCAGGCCCAATGCCAAGGTGATCCAGCGGCTGTCGGCCAGGTGTCTGTCACCGCCGCGCCGCAGGAAGCGGCTGTACACGTCTTCTTTCAACACCGTGGCAGCAGCCAGCAGACAGGCGCTGGCGGTGGACATGATCGCGGCCAGCGCGGCGGCGGCGACCAGGCCGCGTAGTCCGGAAGGAAGCACGCTGCGAGTGAGCTCGGCAAAGGCGTTTTCCGCCACTTCCAGTTCCGGCAACAGTAACCGGGCGGCGGCGCCGATCAGCGCGCAGGCGGCGCCGTAGAAGATGCAATAAACGCCGGAGGCCAGACCGGCGTAACGCACCACTCGTTCGCTGCGGGCAGTGAACAGCCGTTGCCAGATATCCTGGCCGATCAGCGCGCCGAAGAAATACAGCAGAAAATAAGCGCCAATGGTGTCCAGGCCAATCGCGCCGAGTTCGAAAAAGTCCGCAGGCAAACTCGCCCGCATCGTCTCCAGGCCGCCGGCTCCGTTCACGCTGGTCGGCAGTAGCACGCCAAAGATGCCAACAGTCATGATCACGAACTGAACGATATCGGTCAGGGTCAGCGACCACATGCCGCCGATCACCGAATAGAAAATCACCAATCCGCCGCCGGACAGAATCGCGGGAATACGGGGTATTCCAAACATCACCTCTGTCACCGAACCGATGGCGATGGTAGCCGTTACCGCCACCATCAGGTCATAGCCTATCATCACCACGCCGCCCATCAGCCGGGACGAAGCCTGATAGCGCTGCTCCAGAATCTGGGTGACGGTGAATACCCGCATGCGGGCGATCTGCGGCGCAAACGCCAGGCTGAGCGTCATAATGCCCAGGCCCAACATGAATACCAGCCACAGGCCGGAAATACCGTATTGA
The DNA here is from genome assembly GCF_023507765.1 of Chromobacterium sp. IRSSSOUMB001. Taxonomy (NCBI): domain Bacteria; kingdom Pseudomonadati; phylum Pseudomonadota; class Betaproteobacteria; order Neisseriales; family Chromobacteriaceae; genus Chromobacterium; species Chromobacterium sp. IRSSSOUMB001. Next base: position 168,787 of record NZ_JALCYU010000007.1, on the reverse strand, counting down.
TAGCCTAGGCGCACCGAGCCTAGGGTGGAAGCCCCGCCCAGCACCACTGCGGACAAGGTGCCGAGATACAGTGTCGGCCCCAGGCGTCGCCCGGCCAGCAGAAAGTCGTCACGGGTCCGGGCCTGGCGCATGCCCCACCAACCCAGCCCCGCCATCGCCAGCGCGTAAGCCAGTATCGTCGCGTAATCGAGATACATCGTGCTCCTCCTTAGAAGGGGAAGGGGGCCGATGAGAGTACGGCCGCCGACAAACATCATGGCAAGCCTTGTTCGCGCATTACATAGCGAGGAAGACAAGCGGACTTGCCTATTGAGGCAAGTGACAGTGCTTGAAGAACAGGCAGCCGTTGATATTTGTCATATTTTCTTAACCGGTTTCCGGATAGGATTCGGGCCGTGCGGTTTTTTGCCGCGCGGCCCATTGTTTTTTGTGGCGCAGCAACCATCTGGTTCTCATTCGCTCGTCGTCGTTTTTCACCGGCGCAACCTCGCCTCTCCCTCGCCTCCCGGCTTCCGGCGGCGTCTTAGTCTTGTTCATTTGTTTTCGAATCCAACAGTTCCCCTCTGTGTGTTTTCCTAAATTTTCACAAACGAAATCCGTTCTAATGTCATTAGTCATATGCTTCGTCTGTTTAAATCTAAATGGCATTATTTTTGACTAAAGTGGGGAGGGATCAAGACGGAGCCGATACGGGAGAGGAGGGAGGGCGCGACGAGGCCGCAAGGTGTAGACCGGCAAGTTTCCTTGCTACACGGATTTTAATAATTTGATTATTTAACAGAAGCTTAGCAAATGCTTAGCATGGAGATGGCAGGGGGAAAGGCAAAAAAAATGCGCGGTACCGTTAGGTCCGCGCCAAGTCTACAAAGGAGAAATAGAGGAGAAACTATCAAGAAGCAATTGCTGCATCTCAACGAGAACGAATTATCCAGATTGCGGTATCGAGTGTCAACATGTTGTTTTTCGCAAATGTGTGAAATTATAATTTTCTGTCGCGCATCTGGTACATCTCGGCCGGGGCCGCCGCTGTCGCGGCGCACCATGGCCGCCGCAGCTGTGCCAAAATAGCGGTTTTCCGATTGCAGCAGGATTCCCTTTCATGGACGCCGTACGCCATACCCTTCCCGATCCGCGCCAGTACCACCCGCAAGTGGCGCTGACCAATATGCTGATTCACAATGCACAGTCGGCGCTGAACGCCAAGACCGAGTCTGATCGGGAAATGTGGTTCTCCGCGGTGCGCGACGCCATGGCCGAAATGCTGGCGCGCGGCGAGCTGCTGTCCATTTCCGTGGCGCTGGCCATGGTGCCGTCGCAGCAATGCTATCAATTGGTGTGGGACGCGCTGCGCGACGCGGTGGAAAACGCCGGCGGCGGCCGCGCCATCATCTTCGCCATGCCTATAGTATTGGTGGCCGGCTGCAAGAACCAGACCACGCTGCCCGGCGAGATCGCCGACGCGGCCGGCCTGAACCAGTTGCTGCGCGATCACGGCGTGTTCGCCGGCGACGCCGACGTTGCCTTGGGCGGTGCGCTCTTGCACCCGGACAGCGTGGTGGGCTTGGATTCCGCCCAACTTTATAAGCTGAGCCGCGATCCGGACCATGCCCGCGCGCAGCTGCCGCAACAGCCGGCGCCGATCACGGTGAAGGAAGAGGGCGTGTTCCTGCGCTACCTGTTGGGCGTGGCGATTCAGCCGGAAGGCGCGGAACCGCCGTTGCGCCTGGGCGGCGCGGTGGGCGGCTGGGGCATGCCGTTGATGAAGTTCCTGGGCGAGCAATTGAAGGCCGACGGCGTGACGCTGTTCCCCATCGCTCGTCCGCCGATGCCGGCGATGCAGGCGATGGTGGCCGGCAACTACGCCCGTTTCGAGGTGGCGATGCAGGTATTCGCCAGCAGTCAGATCCGCCGCTTGCGTGAACTGAACAAGGAGCCGGTGGCCATCCTGTCCGCTCACGACAACGGCGAGCTGCACATCACCCTGTCCGCGGAAGGCGACGAGCGTAATTGGGAAGCCTTTGTCTGGCCGCTGGCGGCGTTGGACAATGTGCAACTGATCGAAGAAAGCTTCCGCGAACTGATGGCGGAATGCCATGTGCGCGAAGTGCATGTGTTGCCGGAACTGCACCCGGATAGCAAGGACGGCGTGCCCTTGTTCTTTACCGCCGGCGATTTGTAAACCATCGTTATCGGCCGCGCCGAAGACCCCGCCGCGGCGGGGTTTTATTTTGTTCAGCCTGCCATAGCCCGTGACCCTCACTCCCCGCCATCCAGACTGCAGCCAGCCAGGCTTGCCTCGCATTTGCCACCTTGGCGATGCGCTTATTCATACATTTTTCAAGATTGTCGATTGCTGAGTGACCGCGCTTTACCATGATCTAGCTTTGCCATAGGCAGGGCGATTCGGGTGGGCGCGCTCAGAAAATACATTTAGACCAGTGATTTTTATCATGGATAAAACATGTCTCAGTTAATATTTAAATTAAATATCATGGCGGGAGTACTGCTGTCCGCTGCTGCATTCGCCCAAGATCATGGGAACAATTCGCAAGCCGACCAGAAGATCTTGTCAGATGTTGCATTAAAAATGAACAAGCATGTGGTTCAGCGACAACTACTGCAAGCAGGCAGAAGCGCTCAATCAGGCGTTTATGCCGCTGAAACAAAGGTCGGCGCGCCGGGTATGGAATCGGTCACTCCCTACTTCTCCAAGATCAAGCTGCCGCCGCAGGCTTATATCGAAGTGTCCGATCCGGGTCAAAAAGAAGTGTATTTGTATGGACAGAAAGATTTTGGCGAGCTAAGAGATGGCGAGCTATTCGCCTCCGTATCCATTAGCGGCGAATATGCCCGCATCCGTATCATCTACCCCGCTGGGACGGCGCCTGGTCCCGACGATGCGGTGGTTCTAGAGCACTGGGAGAGCCCGCCGGAAAATTCAAATCGCAACATATCGAGCTATGCCATTATTGGGGGCAAGGATGAGCGCGAGCTGACCCCGTGTGTCACGGCAAAGAAGCCAGAATGGAATCATGCCAGCTTGGCCACCGTCCATATGGCGGCGGGTGGTTCGACGGGAACTAGTTGGTCCTTGGGGAATGACAATTTCATGGTGACCAACCACCATGTTGTGAATAATCAGGAGAACTTGAGTAGGGGGGAGAGGCTCGTTTTCAATACATCACCTCCGGTTGTAAAACCAGCGAACCCGCCCATGTGCTTAAAATCAAGCCGGACAAGCTGCTGGTAACAGGTGGGAGTGGTAGAAATGACTATACTTTATTTACCCTTGATGCTTTCGATTATCAGCATGCTAAGGTAAAAACCCTGTTTGGTGGTTTGGAACTGGATGTCAGGAATCCGACGCAGAATAGCCCGCTTTATATTCCTCAGCATGGCCGTCTTGAATTGCCGGAGGGGCGACGATATTATCAAACGATTGCTTATACCAAAGCCAAAGCTAACTGCAAAGTGACAGAAGTTGGTTCGACTATCGGACATAATTGTGACACCATGCCCGGTTCATCCGGCTCCCCCGTGGTGTCACAGAATAACGGCAAGGCGGTTGGCTTACATTATGCTGCGGGTAATGAGGTCAATAGAGCGGTTACCGCAGAAACCTTGTGGCAGGCCATTCAACCCTATGTCACCCCGCAGCAAAACCAGGCAGTGGTAGGCATGGGTAAGTTGAACTTGGCCCAAGTCAGTGTCAGCAAGGAACAGCTTCCAGTCTTGGGGCAGCGTTTCAGCGACATGCTGTCTTTTGAAGCCTTGTCCGGTCGCTGGCTGGGGCATGAAAAGACCTACACCAAGATTGCCGCCGCATCGCAAGACATTCAGAGTGGAAAAACCTATGAGATTGTTTACCGGGTCAGCCAGAGCGTGAATGGGCAGCACTACAATCTGCAACAAGCCATTGCGGGTAGTAAAACGCTGAGCGTCACTTATGTTGCCGGCGACAACCTGGATGTGTCGTCGCAAGGACCACACAAGTCTTGGCTAGGTTTTAAGGCCAAGGCGACCAATGGCGTGCTGGCCAACAACTATCTGATCAAAGTCAATAATACCATTCCGGGAAATGGTAATGACAATGGTGAACCCACGGTACCGCCTCAGGCGGAGATTTCTGGTCCGGCCGAAATTATGAAAGAAGAGGGGGGCGCCATCTTAAGCGCGGAGGCTTCCACTGGGGACAAGCTGAAGTACCAATGGAGCAACGATAGTCAATTATTGCTGCTACCCAATCAGGATAAAGTCATCGTGCATGCGGGCACGAGTGTTGCCTTGGGATGGCACCAGGTAAAACTGACCGTCACCGACAGCAAGGGCCGTAGCGCCACGGCTGTCCATGCCTTGCAGGTGAAGGGTGATGATGGCTATACGCCGCCCCAGGCCCGTATCAGCGGCGACGCGACGGTAAAGGCGGGGGAAACCCTGGCCTTGTCCGCGGAAAACTCCGTTGGCAGCGAACTGAAATACCTGTGGAGCAATAGCCACGGTTTGAAGTTTCTGCCTGGCAACCACGCCCAGAAAGTCCAGGTCATTGTGCCGGCGGGGGCTCAGGCGGGGCAGGTGTATAGCTTCAAACTGGCAGTCACCGACTCTCTGAATAAAAAGCATGAAACCAGCCATGCTGTCACCGTTAAGAAAGACATCAACGGCAATGCCCCGGTGGCAAGGATCAGCGGTGGCCAACCCAGCTATACCGCCGGGAAGAGCATTCGGCTGGATGGCGGCGGCTCGACCGGGCACAACGGCGCGCTCAGCTATCAGTGGACAGCGTCCCCTGCGCTGAATATGGGCAATACCAGCGCCAGCGCTGTCGCGTTCACCGCGCCGGATGTGAAGAAAGAGACGGCTTACCAAGTCACCTTGACGGTAAAGGATAAGGAGAACGGCAAGGAGCACCGCGTTAGCCACACGATGAGCATTAAGCCCAAAGAAGACGGCGGCAAGCCGCCGACAGGGGACAACTGGGATGCGGCCATGGTTTACAAGACTCCTTGCACCAAAGTGACTTACAAGGGCAAGGAATGGATGAACGGCTGGGAGATTCGGGGCATTGCACCGGGTTCGGATGGTCTGTGGGGCGCATGGCGTGAGCGTGGCGCGTCCAATATGCATGGCGCGTGCAAGGGCAAATAAGGCCGTGATGCTTAGCTTCGCATACGTTTAAGTCCCTTTGGGACTTGCCCGGCAGGCGTTAGCCTGCCGGGCTTTTGTCGTTGAAGCGCTGGACTGTCCATTCGGGCTTGTCAGCCTGCTATGACGCTTTGCCATCAAAGATTCAGCCTTCCGTTTCCTGCTGACGGCGCGCCCACGGCGCGCTGGCCAGCCGCGCCGCCAGATAGTCGATCAAGGCCTGCACTCGCGCCGGCCGGTTGCGGCCCGGCGGCGTCAGGATGTAAAGCGCAATCGGGTCCACCTGCCAATCCATCATCACGGTTTCCAGTTCGCCGGCCTGCACATCCTGCCAGGCCAGGAATTCCGGCTGAAGCGCCAGGCCCAGGCCGGCGCGCAGCGCCGGCGTCAATGCCTCGGCGTTGTTGACCCGCAGCGGCGAGGGCATTTCCAGCGCGAACTCGCCTTCATCCGCGTGGCGGAAGCGCCAGAACTGGCCGCCGGGCGCGTTGCTGTACAACAGCGCGCGGTGCTCGGCCAACTCGCGGGGATGGCGGGGCCGGCCATAGCGCGCGAAATACGCCGGGGAGCCCACCAGAAGGATGCGCACTGCGCACAGTCGGCGCGCCAGCAGGCTGGAGTCGGCCAGCGAGGCGATGCGCAGGGCCAGGTCCAGCCGCTTGGCCACCAGATCCACTTGCTCGTCGCTGAAGTGGAAATCCAGCTCCACGTCCGGGTGGCGGGCCATGAACTCCGGCAGCAGCGGCGCCAGGTGGGACAGGCCGAAGGACATCGGTGCGGTCACCCGCACCGCTCCGCGCAGGCTGGTGGATTGCTCGGCGATGTCCGCTTCCACCGCCTCGCCCTCCGCTAGGATGCGGCTGGCCCGTTCCAGCGAGGCGTGGCCGGCCTCGGTCAGCGCGATGCGGCGCGAGGTGCGGTGGAACAGCATGGTCTTCATTCGGGCTTCCAGGCGCGTGATGGCTTTGGACACCGTGGCCTGGGACAGCGTCAGTTCCGCGGCGGCGCGGGCGAAGGAGCCGCATTCCGCCACCTTGGCGAAAATCGCCCAGGCTTCCAGGTCGGGGAGTCGTTTCATATTAGGGTGGACGGCGGGTTAGATTGATTCCAATTTTAATGCTTGAATAACATTGTTACGCATTCAAGATTTCAAAAATGGAAAGAATGCTATTCGATTCGCCTAGTTAACAGCCTTGGGACCGTTACGTATAGTGGCTGCATCAGACGCGTCGCCGTGCAGGCGGCGCCTCGCCACAATACGGGAGGACCGCATGATAGAACATCGCTCTTTCGCCAGCCTGGGCGGAGCCCACCATGGCTGGTTGGACGCCAAACACCATTTTTCCTTCGCCGAATACCATGACCCGGCGCGCATGCACTGGGGCGCGCTGCGGGTGTGGAACGACGACACCATCGCGCCGGGCACCGGCTTTCCTCCACATCCGCATGCGGATATGGAAATCATCACTTATGTTCGTGAAGGCGCGATCAGCCACCGTGACAATCTGGGCAATCAGGGCCGCACCGAGGCCGGCGACGTGCAAGTGATGAGCGCCGGCAGCGGCATCGTCCATTCCGAATACAATCTGGAAGCCGTCGACACCCGCATTTTTCAGATATGGATCCTGCCGGAGCGGCGCGGCGGCGAGCCGTCCTGGGGCAGCAAGCCTTTTCCCAAGGCGGGCCGCTCCGGCGTCTTCGTCGCGCTGGCCAGCGGCATGGACGGCGACGAGCAGGCCTTGCCCATCCGCGCCCACGCCCGGGTGCTGGGGGCGACGCTCAAGGCCGGCGAAAGCATCGACTACCGGCTGGGCGCAGAGCGCCGCGGCTATCTGGTGCTGGCCCGCGGCCGGGCGGAGGTCAACGGCGTGGCGCTACAGGCCCGTGACGGCGCGGCGATTAAGGACGAGGCGCTATTGCGCATCGTCGCCGGCGAGGACGCCGAGCTGATCCTGGTGGATAGCCGCGAGTGAGAGGGCGCGCATTCCGGGCCGGCTGCGCTATCATGACAAGCGACTGCCGCGCTCGAGGCGCCCGCCTTGAGGACAGATGATGAAAGCCACCGCCAGCGGTCGTTTCGACGTCAAGCTCGCCCCGGATCCCTTGAGCGAGACCGCCGCCGCCAGCGGTCTTGGCCGCCTGTGGCTGACAAGCGCTTTCACGGCGATCTGGACGCCGTCAGCCAGGGCGAGATGCTGAGCTTCCGCAGCGCGGAGCCGGGTTCGGCCGGCTATGTCGCCATGGAGCGGGTGCAAGGCAACCTGCACGGCCGCAAGGGCGGCTTCGTGCTGCAACACAGCGCCACTATGACGCGCGGAGCCGCCGAGCAAGCCATCATGGTGACGCCGGATTCCGGCACCGGAGAACTGAGCGGAATCAGCGGCCGCCTGCGCATCACCATCACCGCCGGCGAGCACTTCTACGATTTTGATTACACCCTGCCCGGACAAGCGGTTCAAAGCCGGCTGCGCACTGGCTCGCAAGATTTTGAACTGGTTGCGCGCATCTGGAGAGGCCCGTTTTTCCCTTCGCGGCAATTGCTTCACGTTAAGGTTTTCGCCTCGGCATTTCGTGTAGAATGCCCGCATCGTTAACCCTTTGATGGATGAGTCAAAGATGTTCGCTGCTGACCAGACGATTGCCAAATTCGACCCCGAACTCGCCGCCGCCATTGCGGCCGAGTGTCAACGCCAGGAAGATCACATCGAGTTGATCGCCTCGGAAAACTACACCAGCCCCGCGGTGATGGAAGCCCAGGGCTCCCAACTGACCAATAAGTACGCCGAAGGCTACCCGGGCAAGCGCTTCTACGGCGGTTGCGAGCATGTGGACGTGGTCGAGCAACTCGCCATCGACCGCGTTAAGCAGCTGTTCGGCGCGGAATACGCCAACGTGCAGCCGCACTCCGGCAGCCAAGCCAACCAGGCGGTGTACTTCTCCATTCTGAAGCCGGGCGACACCGTGATGGGCATGAACCTGGGCCACGGCGGCCACCTGACCCACGGCTCCCCGGCCAACCTGTCCGGCAAGATGTTCAACATCGTTGCTTACGGCCTGAACGACAAGGAAGAAATCGACTACGACGACATGGAACGCGTAGCGATGGAAACCAAACCCAAGCTGATCATCGGCGGCGCTTCCGCTTACGCCTTGCGCTTCGACTTCGAGCGCATGGGCCAGATCGCCAAGAAATGCGGCGCTTACTTCATGGTGGACATGGCGCACTACGCAGGGCTGATCGCCGCCGGCGTCTACCCGAACCCGGTGCCGTTCGCCGACTTCGTGACCTCGACCACCCACAAGACCCTGCGCGGCCCGCGCGGCGGCATCATCCTGGCCAAGGCCGAGTTTGAGAAGAGCATCAACAGCAATGTGTTCCCGACCCTGCAAGGCGGCCCGCTGGAGCACGTGATCGCCGCCAAGGCGGTGGCCTTCAAGGAAGCTCTGCTGCCCGAGTTCAAGGTGTATCAGGAGCAAGTGCTGAAGAACGCCTCCATCATGGCCAAGACCCTGGGCGAGCGCGGTGTGCGCATCGTATCCGGCCGTACCGAGAGCCATGTGTTCCTGGTGGATCTGCGCGCCAAGGGCCTGACCGGCAAGGCCGCCGACGCGCTGCTGGGCCGCGCTCACATCACCGTGAACAAGAACGCGATTCCGAACGATCCGGAAACCCCGTTCGTGACCTCCGGCATCCGCATCGGCTCCCCGGCCATCACCACCCGCGGCTTCAAGGAAGCCGAAGCCATCCAGGTGGCCAACTTGGTGGCGGACGTGCTGGACAACCCGAACGACGACGCGCTGATCGCCCGCGTAGCGGAGCAAGCCACCGCGCTGTGTCACCGTTTCCCGGTGTACTCCAAATAAGCCGCGCTTGCCTCGGCCGTAGAACGTGTTTACGATCTCGCGAGCTAAGGCGAGACAAGGCGAAAATGACTGAGAAAGCGGAATGTACAAGTGGTACATGAGCATTTCGAAGCCGTTTTCAACGCGGTATCGCCGACGCGCAGCAGATCGTAAACAGGTTCTTAAAAAGACGCCCCTAGGGGCGTCTTTTTCATGGGTGGACGATAGCGGCATTAACTTGACCGCGCATTGCTGATAACATCCATACATTGGAACCCTTAGGATTAAGTCATGAAATGCGCGTTCTGCGGCAATGCCGATACTCAGGTAATCGACTCCCGCGTCAGTGAGGACGGCAGCAGCATCCGGCGGCGGCGGCGCTGCCCGGTGTGCGAGAAGCGTTTCACGACCTTTGAAACCGCCGACGTGCGCATGCCGCAGGTGGTGAAAACCGCCGGCCATCGTTCGGAATTCGATATCGAGAAAGTTCGCACCAGCTTCCTGCGCGCGCTGCACAAGCGCCCGGTGCCCACCGCGCTGGTGGACGAAGCGATAGACCGCATCTGTCACAAGTTGCTGCAACTGGGCGAGCGGGAAGTGTCCAGCCGCGAGATCGGCGAAATGGTGATGAACGAACTGGCCCGCCTGGACAAGGTGGCCTATGTGCGTTTCGCCTCGGTCTACCGCAGTTTTCAGGACGTGTCCGAGTTTTCCGACGCGATCAAGGAAATCCAGAAGTCTTCGCATTGACCTCCCGGCGGGAGGCTGGAGTAGACTGCTCCATTCTTCCGTCATTGCGGGTGCCTGCATGTCTGAACCCCTGCCTGCCCATGTTTCGCTGAGCGCGCCTGAGCTGTCCGACGCGCCGGCGCTGTTCGCCTTGATCAACGCCAACCGCGACGCGTTGCGGCCATGGATGCCGTGGGAGCCGCTGACCCGTTCCGAGGCCGACTCCCGCGCCTTCCTGGAATCCGCCGCCGTCGGCCGTCAGATCGGCAAGGCCTATACTTGGCTGGTGCTGCGCGGAGGCGAACTGGCCGGCGTCTGCGATCTGCACGCCATCGACGCCTTGAACGGCCACGCCTTTGTCGGCTATTGGCTGGACAGCCGCCAGGTGGGGCAGGGCGTGATGCAGGCGGCGCTGCGCCTGCTGCTGGCCGAGGCCTTCGGCCCGCTGGGCCTGCACCGGGTGGCGATAGACGCGGCGGCGGACAACCGCCGCAGCTGCGCGGTGGCGGAACGGCTGGGCTTTCGTTACGAAGGCGTGCTGCGCGAGTATTTGTTGTTGCAGGGCCGCTATTGCGACGCCAGGCAGTACAGCCTGCTGGCTCATGAATGGACGTGTTGAACCATGAATTATTCCGCCGATGACCATCGTTACATGCAGCGCGCGTTGCGGCTGGCCGCCGCGGCCACCCGCCGCGCCGCGCCCAATCCGGGTGTGGGCTGCGTGCTGGTGCGCGACGGCGCGGTGATCGGCGAGGGCGCCACCCTGCAGGTGGGCGGCGATCACGCGGAAATCCAGGCGATCAAGGACTGCCTGGCGCGCGGCCTGTCCCCGCGCGGCGCCACCGCCTATGTCACGCTGGAACCCTGCAGCCACCACGGCCGCACCCCGCCGTGCGCGCGGCGCCTGATCGACGAAGGCGTGGCCCGGGTGGCGGCGGCGATGGTGGACCCCTACCACGAAGTGGCCGGCCGCGGCCTGGCCATGCTGCGCGCCGCCGGCGTCGACTCCGACGCCGGGCTGATGGAGGCGGAGGCGCGGCAAGTGCATCGCGGCTTCCTGTCGCGCGTCGAGCGCGGCCGCCCCTGGGTCACGCTCAAGGCCGCCGCCACGCTGGACGGCAAGACCGCCTTGCTCAACGGCCGCAGCCAGTGGATCACCGGCCCGGAGGCGCGACGCGACGTGCATCGTCTGCGCGCCGAGCACTGCGCGGTGCTCACCGGCAGCGGCACCGTGCTGGCCGACGACCCGCAACTGACGGTGCGCGAAGTCCCTTGCGAGCGCCAGCCGCTGCGGGTGGTGCTGGACAGCGCGCTGCGCACCGCGCCGGAGCAGCGCATTTACCAGGACGGCGCCACCTTGCTGGCCACTGGCGATCACCAGGCCGCGCTGCTGCAACCCTACCGCGCCGGCGCGGAGATCCTGACCCTGCCGCGACAGGCCGATGGCCATGCCGATCTGCCGGCCTTGCTGGCCGCGCTGGCGCAACGCGGTGTCAATATGCTGATGGTGGAAGCCGGCGCCGGCCTCAACGGCGCGATGCTGCGCGCCGGGCTGGTGGACGAGATCGTGCTCTACCTGGCGCCGTCGCTGGCCGGCGACGCCGCGCGCGGCCTGTTCGCCTGGCCGCCCTTGGAGGACCTGGCGGACAAGCAGCGGCTAAGCATCCGCGACGCGCGCATGGTGGGCGCGGATTTGCGCCTGAGCCTGACGCCGGCCCCCCTCTCGCCGCGTTGAGAACGGCGACCCCCTGATACTGCATTGCGCCGACTGGCCGTATTCAAGCACGGCCCGCGTCGGCGCGCCTTGTCTCCGCCGTGAAGCTGGTTTTCTTGGCCGCTCTTGGGAAAACGCCAGCGCCGCTGTGAATCCCGTCTGGAGTCTGCAACATTTCTGTCCGAAAATAAGAACAGTCCGCCCGTAGTGCCGAAGAGCGCGAGCGGCGAGGGGAAGGGTAAGACCGGAACGACATTCGGGAGGGCTGGGGAAGGGCATGAGCGATTTGAAGGCGGCGCTGGAGGCTTATATGCGATTGCTGGCGCGTCAGGGCGCGCCGGCCCAGGTCGTGGACGAGCGGCGTCGCATTCTGGAACTGCTGCTGCCCTGGCTGGACGGCGCCGAGCGCAGCGCGGAAGGCTTCCGCGGCCCTTGTGAACGTTTGCTGCAGACCTGTGCGCCGGACGAGCAGGTGCTGGCGCTGACCTGTACTCGCGAGTTCTATTATTTCTGGCTGGGCGATACCAAGAAAGTGGTGGAGATCACCGCGCGCAGCGGTTTCTCGGTGCGCAATGTTCGGGTATGGCTGGAAGCGGATTGGGAAAGCTTGCTGACGCGGATGGAGCGCGACGGTTTTTCCCGCTTTCCGCCGTCGCTGGGCCTGTACCTGGGCAAGCTGTTCGAGGACGGCATGTCCGAGCCGGACATCCATCTGCGCGAGCGCCTGCTCAAATCCCTGCTTTATCTATTGGACGGCCAGCCCATCCAGGGCGACAGTTTCCGCATGATGGTGGACGCGGTGCTGCTGCATCTGCGCGAGGCGGAGCTGAAAAACACCTTCCTGATGCTGGTGCGCGAGTATTTCTATTACTGGCATCAATTCCCGCAAGCCCAGGCGCGCAACGCCGGCCAGCCGGCGGCTTGAGGCGGGAAGGCGAGCCTTCCCGCTTGCTGCGAACCATCTTAGCTATTGCACGACGGCGCCTTGCCTTCCAGTTCCGACTTCTGCGTTTGCGCCTGCTGTAAGGCGTGCACGCTGTCCACATGGGCGTACACGTCGCAGCGCAGCGCGCCTAGCGCCATCAACTGCTCGGCATAGCTGAAAAAGCCCACCCAATAACCGCGGGCGTGGCCGGGGTCCTTGAAATCCACATCGCGGGCGATCTTGCCGAGCAGTCCCTGATTCAGCCTATGCGGCTGGTCCTTGAAGAACTGGGCCAGGTGGGCGGCGCATTCGCGGCCATAGGCGCAGGCGTCGACATAGTCGTCGGCGGGCGGCATCTGCCAGTGATGGGGCTGGCCGCGATGCGGCAGATAACGGACGAAGGGCAGTTGGGTCGCCTGGTTTGCGTGGGGCTTGAGCCGGTAGAAACGGCGAGGGGGTAGGGTTTGGGACATATTGTTGCTCCTGCATTCTGCTACGTGAGATCAACCCACTTCCCGGTTCCAATCGGGATTGGCGGGCACGAGACTGCAAGGTTGGAACACCGACCACGTACGAAATCGGCACGGCAAACGCCGTCCTTGCTGTCCGCGCCCGCCTTATGGGCGTGCAGACTGCATGAACAATGGCCGCAAGAGCGGCCAGTTCGCCGTACGTGTAGATGGGGTTCCAAACCCAGTGCCGGTATTCGGCCGGCACCGCGCTATTGTGGCGGCAGAGGTGGGAGGGGTCAAGGCGGCGGGGTGGGGGAGGATTTGGGACACAAGACTGTCGTTTGGAACCCGACCTCCAAGGTTAGTCGGCACGGCTAGGCCGTACGGCAGCTTGTGCCCCTAGGCCAAGCTAAAGGATGGCTGCGTGGAGGGCAAGCTAGCGCCATCGGTTGAAGCCAGGGAGTTATCGGCTATATAGAGACGTTTACCAAGCGGCCTGTTCATGATCTGTACTAGGTTTGAATCCGCTGCGCGGATGATGATTTTCATTGCCGGGGCTGCCCGGCGGGCAGAGAAAGGATATTTGCTTGGCCAAATATCCTCTCCACTCCTAAAGGCCACCCTGCAAGCCTGGCCTACGGCTTCCCGCTGGGGCCCGTCAGGCCCGAGGCGCGGCTGAACTCTCTACGTGCGAATCTTCGATTCGCTCAGTGATAATTTGCTAACGTCAAATCGCTCAAACAGGGCAGCCGCTTAAGACCTCGGGCCTGCCACCCAACGGCAGGCTTGAAGGGACCCGGGGCGAGTCGGATACTTGGTTTCCTGCGTATCTAACCCCCAGCGTATTTGCAAAAAAGAACGTAAATAGATCCTTACTGCGCTTTCAGGATATTAAGCGGCACCCAGCCGAATGCCTCGCCATCCAGCCGGCGACACCACAACCAGCCGTTCAGGGTTTTCGAACCGAGCAGCCGTTCGCCCGCTTGGATAGCCAGCTCCTGGGTGGAGAAGCTTTCAAGGGCAAACGCTTTGCCGTCGATGTATTCGATCAGTTGGCCGGGCACCCAGCCCCCGGCGGCTTGCTCCGGCGTTTCGCAGAAGTACCAGTTCTCCCAGCCTTCCAGGCCCTCGTACCTTTCGCCTACCCGAAGCGGGGCGCCCTTGGCCAAGCGTATGGGGTCCGTGTGCTCCGGTGTGTGGCCCCGCAGGGCGATATAGCTCTCAACAGTCATGGCGTCTCCCTTGGTTTCCGTCCCTGCCGACGATCTTGGCCATGGCTTCCGCCGATCAGGCCGGTTGCGCGGCTTCCAGCCTGGCCCAGCCCGGCAAGCCCACGCGCCAGGCCGGCGGCGCTTCGGCGCTGGCCCAGTATTCCTCGATCTGGCTGATCAGCCCGTGCTCCAGCGTGAATAGCGAGTTGGCGAAGAAGCGCGACTCGCCGTGGTCCACCTGCGCCACTACATGCCAGCGGCCGTCTGCCAGCAGATTGTCTTGCAGCAGACGGATGCTCCAGCCCTCCGGATAGACGCGGTTGACGTGGACGATGGCGTCCGCGCCGCGGAAGCACTCGCCGCTGCAATGCCACAGCATTACGGCGTCGTCGCGCAGCAGGCGGCGCGCGCGCTCCCAGTCGCGGTCCTGGTAGGCGAGAAAGAGTTGGGCGGCGATGGATGGCATGAATTTACCTCATGCTTGTCATGGAGAGTTGATAATGTACAAAATCAAAATGCTTGTCAATACGCGGCTTTGGCGGGTTTTGGGGCGAAAGTTGTCAGATCAAATAGTCTGATGGCATCATGCTTTTACGACTAGATGAGGAGACAAGATGGCACACACATCCGCCTACCAGGCATTGACCCACACTTTCGCTCGCCTGCACCGTTTTGGTCACCTTGGCGCCATCGCCGGCTGGGACCAGGCGGCGATGATGCCGAGCAAGGGCAACGACGCCCGCGCCGCCGCGCTGGCGGAGCTAGGGGTGCTAACCCACGGCATCATCACCGCGCCGCAGTTGAAGGAGCAGCTGGACGCGGCGGAGCAGGAAAACCTGGACGAGCTGCAACGGGCCAATCTGCGCGAGATGCGCCGCGAATGGGCGCAGGCCAATCTGCTGCCGGCGGCGCTGGTGGAGGCCAAGACCCTGGCCGGCGCACGCTGCGAGCACGCCTGGCGTAGCCAGCGCCCGGCCAACGACTGGAAGGGTTTTCTGGAAAACCTGCGCGAGGTGGTCAAGCTGTCGCGCGAGGAGGGTCGTCTGCTGGCCGAGGCCAGCGGCGGCAGCCGCTATGACGCGCTGATGGACAAGTACGAGCCGGGGATGAAGAGCGCGGAGATCGAGCGCATTTTCGCCGAGGTGAAATCCTGGCTGCCGGGCCTGATCGACCGCGCGCGCGCCAAGCAGGCGTCGGAAACGGTGATCGAGCCGTTGGGGCCGTTCGCGGTGGAGCGGCAGCGCGCGCTGGGCGTGGAGGCGATGAAACTGCTGCGCTTCGATTTTGATGGCGGCCGGCTGGATGTCAGCAGCCATCCCTTCTGCGGCGGGGTGCCGGAGGATGTGCGCATCACCACCCGCTACCGCGACGATGATTTCGTCCAGAGCCTGATGGGCATCGTCCACGAAACCGGCCACGCCCGTTACGAGCAGAACCTGCCCAAGGACTGGCTGGAGCAGCCGCTGGGCCGCGCGCGCTCCATGGGCATCCATGAAAGTCAGAGCCTGTCCTTCGAGATGCAGCTGGGCCGCAGCCCGGCCTTCCTGCAGTTGATCGCGCCGCTGATCCGCAGCCATTTCGGCGAGCAACCTGCGTTTGCGCTGGAGAATCTGCAGTGTCTGTACAGCCGGGTGCAGCCGGGCTTCATCCGCGTGGACGCGGACGAGCTGTGCTATCCGGCGCATGTGATCCTGCGCTTCGAGATCGAGCGCGCGCTGATGGACGGCGAGATCGAGGCCGAGGACATCCCGGCGCTGTGGGACGAAAAGATGATGGCCTATCTGGGCGTGGACACCCGCGGCAATTACACCAACGGCTGCATGCAGGACATCCATTGGACCGACGGCGGTTTCGGCTATTTCCCCAGCTACACGCTGGGTGCGATGTACGCGGCGCAGTATTTCGCCAGCCTGCGCCGCGCTGAACCGGAGCTGGACGCGAAGGTGGCGGCCGGCAATCTGGAGCCTATTTTTGATTGGTTGAACGCCAATATCTGGAGCCAAGGCAGCCGTTGGAGCACGGACGAACTGGTGCGGCGCGCCACCGGAGAGACACTGAACCCGGCGCACTTCAAGGCGCATCTGGAGCGGCGTTATCTAGGCGTGTGATTGGGTAGGTCAATCATGAAAAGCGCGGCTTGGCCGCGCTTTTTTAGACCCGCCAACAAAACCCCTGATCCCGCGTTGCGCCTCCTTGTCGTACTACGGGTACTGTAGCTTCGCAGAAACTTCGTTTTCTGCGTCGGCGCGCCTTGGCTCAGGTTCTCTGCGAGGTGTTGTTAGCGACTCTTATTGGGGCTGGCTGAAAAAGGCGTGGATCGCCGCCGCCAGCGCTTCCGGCTGCTCCCATTGCAGCATGTGGCCGGCGTCGGCGATCACGGTTTCCTGCAATTTGGCGAAACAGGCGCGCCGCTGCGGCATGCTGGCGGCCACGCTCTTGGCCAGCGGGTGGTCGTCGGTGTCGCCGCCCAGCGCCCACAGCACCGGCGCGCTGATGCGCTGCCAGCAGGCCATCGCTTCTTCCAGCCGGTATAGCACCGGGTTGACCATTTTGTGGCGCGGGTCGGCGCGGTAGTAGAGGCCGTCGTCCCGCTGGCGGGTCAGCTCGCGCGCCAGCCATTGGGCGCGCTCCGGCATCAGCCTGGGGTTGCGCTCCAATAGCTTGGCGGCCACGGCGTCCAGTGACTGCAAATCGCCGAACTCCGGCGCGTCGCGGGTTTCGCGCAGCCAGCGCGCGTAACGGCCCGGCGCTTCCGCCGGCTTGGTGGCGGCCAGGCCGAAGCCTTCGGCCAGCACCAGTTTTTCTACGCGCTCGGGGCGGATGCCGGCGTAGATGCCGGCGATCATCGAACCCATGCTGTGGCCCAGCAGCTTGACCGGCTGTTGCGGCGACAGCGCGTCCAGCAGCGCGTCGAGGTCGGCCAGGTAGTCGGGGAAGTAGTAGCTGCCGTCGTTCCAGTCGCTGTCGCCGAAGCCGCGCCAGTCCGGCGCCGCCACTTGCCAGCCGTCCGGCAGCGCGTCCACCAGGAATTGGAAGGTGGCGGAGCTGTCCATCCAGCCGTGCAGCAGCACCAGGAGCGGCGCGTCGCGCGGGCCCCAGCGGCGCAGATGATAGCGGTGGCGGTTGAGGATCAGGGTTTCGGACTGGCTGAGACGTTGAATCGGCATGGCGGCGCGGGCGGTGGGACGAAAGCCCCAGTCTACCCAGAAACACGGCGAACCGGGAGGTTCGCCGTGTTTGGATGGTGTGACAGCGTGAGCGCTCAATCAAACGCCGGCGCCGCGGCCTGCGGGATGGCTATTAGAGCCGCTAACAAAACCGCACAGCGCACCTGAGCCAAGGCGCGCCGACGCAGGCAGTACCCGTAGTACGACAAGGAGGCGCAACGCGGGATCAGGGGTTTTGTTAGCGGGTCTTATTGATGGATGTCGGCGCGGTGCGTCTCCTTCAAGCCCAACAGGCAGACCACGAAGCTGACGCTGTAGACGATGACCGGATACCACAAGCCGTAGAGGATGTCGCCGGTGTAGACCACCAGCGAGAACGCCACGGTGGGGAACAGGCCGCCTATCCAGCCGTTGCCGATGTGGTAGGGCAGCGACATCGAGGTGTAGCGGATGCGGGTGGGGAACAGTTCCACCATGGTGGCGGCCAGCGGGCCGTAGACCATGGCGGCGATCAGGCTGAGCAGCACCAGCACCGCCACCACCATCGGGTAGTTGATCTTGTCCGGGTCGGCCTTGTCCGGGTAGCCGGCCTGCTTCAGCGCGGCCAGCAGTTGGGCCTTGTCGAAGCCGGTCAGCGTCTGTTCGCCCACCTTGATCTGGGTTTCGCCGCCGGCGGGCGCCGCCTGGCGCTGGTAAGGCACGCCGTTCTTGGCCAGCAGGGCCTTGGCCTGGTCGCAGCTGCTGCTGAGCTTGGCCTTGCCCACCGGATCGAACTGGAAGCGGCAATTGGCCGGGTCCGCCACCACCACCACTGGCGCTTGGCGCGCGGCGTGGGCGATGTCCGGGCTGGCGTAGGCGGTCAGCCATTTGAAGGCGGGAAAGGTCAGCAGAGCCGCTAGCAGCAGGCCGGTCAACATCACCGGCTTGCGGCCGATCCGGTCGGACAGGTAGCCGAAGTACAGAAATAGCGGGGCGGCGATCAGCAGGGAAGCCACCAGCAACTGGGTGGCGATCTGTGAGTCGACCTTGAGGATTTGGGTGAGGAAGAACAGCGAATAGAACTGCGCGCAGTAGAAAGTGACCGCCTGGCCGCCGTTGATGCCGAACAGGGCGGTGAGCACGATGCGCAGATTCTTCCAGTTGGTGAAGGACTCGGTCAGCGGCGCCTTGGAGTGTTTGCCCTCGGCCTTCATTTTCAGGAAGGCCGGCGACTCGTGCATCGACAGCCGTATCCAGGTGGAGATGGCCAGCAGCGCCAGCGACAGCAGGAAGGGCAAGCGCCAGCCCCAGTCGTCGAAAGCCGGGCCGGTGAGTTTGCGGCAGGCCAGGATCACCAGCAGGGACAGCAGCAGGCCGGCAGTGGCGGTGACCTGGATCCAGCTGGTGTAAGCGCCGCGTTTGTGGTCTGGCGCATGCTCGGCCACGTAGATGGCCGCGCCGCCGTATTCGCCGCCTATCGCCAGGCCCTGCAACATGCGCAGCACCACCAGCAGGATGGGCGCGGCGATGCCTATGCTGGCGTAGCCGGGCAGCAGGCCCACCAGGAAGGTGGAGACGCCCATGATCAGGATGGTGGCGAGAAAGGTGTATTTGCGGCCTATCATGTCGCCCAGCCGGCCGAACAGCAGCGCGCCGAACGGCCGCACCAGGAAGCCGGCGGCGAAGGTCATCAGCGCGAAGATGAAGGCGGTGGTTTCATTGACGCCGGCGAAGAACTGTTTACTGATCACCGCGGCCAGCGCGCCGTACAGGAAAAAGTCGTACCACTCGAAAACGGTGCCCAGCGACGAGGCGAAGATCACTTTGCGCTCGGAGCTGCTGATCGTGTGTCCCGCCGTGGCGGCGGGCGTCAGGGTGCTGCTCATGGTGCTGTCTCCTCTTGGTGTGGCTTTGCGACAAGTTGTGGGTCGGGAAGTGGGCTTCCTCTGTTTGGGGGGGGGCGATGTTGCGCAGCGCCGCTCAGTCCGGCGCGGGGCGGTCTTGCAAAATCATGCGGGAGGCTTTCTCCGCGATCATCAGCGTGGGCGAATTGGTGTTGCCCGAGGTGATGGAGGGCATGATGGAGGCGTCCGCCACTCTTAATCCGGATAGTCCGTGAACGCGCAGTCTGGCATCGACCACCGCGTCGGTATCCTGTCCCATTTTGCAGGTGCCTACCGGATGGAAAATGGTGGTGCCGATGCGGCCGGCGGCGGCGGCTAGTTCCTCGTCGCTCTGGGCGGCGAGGCCGGGCAGGTATTCCTCCGGCCGGTAGCGCGTGAGCGCCGGCGCGGCGACGATGCGTCGGGTCAGCCGCAGCGCGGCCACCGCGACGGCGCGATCCTGCGGGTGACTGAGATAGTTGGGCTGGATCAGCGGCGCGGCATCCAGCCCCGCGCCGCCGATGGCGATCCGGCCGCGGCTGAGCGGGCGCAGATCGCATACCGAGGCGGTGAAGGCGGGGAAGGGATGCAGCGGTTCGCCGAAGCGTTCCAGCGACAGCGGTTGTACGTGATATTCCAGGTTGGCGCGCGGTTGCTCCACATCGGACTTGGCGAAGGCGCCCAGCTGGCTGGGGGCCATCGCCAGCGGTCCGCTGCGCCGCCACAGGTATTCCCAGCCCATGGCCAGCTTGCCGGCCCAGCTATTGGCCAGTTGGTTCAGCGTGCGCGCGCCGCTGACTTTGAACACCATGCGCAGCTGCAGGTGGTCTTGCAGATTGGCGCCGACGCCGGCCAGCGCGTGGCGCACGGCGACGCCGTGCTCTTGCAGCAGCGCGGCCGGACCAATGCCGCTGCGCTGCAACAAAAGCGGGGAGCCGACGGCGCCGGCGGCCAGGATGATTTCGCCGCGGCAGCGCGCCTGCCAGCGCTGCCGGTGTTGCAGGAATACCATACCGGCGGCGCGGCCGTCCTCCAGCAGCAGGGTTTCCGCCTCGGCGTGGGTCAGCACGGTGAGGTTGGGGCGCTGGCGCGCCGGGCGCAGAAAGGCCTTGGCGGTGTTCCAGCGCAGGCCGCCGCGCTGGTTGACTTCGAAATAGCCGCAGCCGGCGTTGTCGCCGCGGTTGAAGTCGTCCACCGGGGCGATGCCGCTTTGCTCCGCCGCGTCGCGGAAGGCGTCCAGAATTTCCCAGGACAGCCGCTGCCGTTCCACCCGCCATTCGCCGCCGTGGCCGTGCTGGGCGCGGGCGCTGTCGAAGTGGTCCTCCATGCGCAAAAAGTCCGGCAGCACTTCGTCCCAGCTCCAGCCGGGGCAGCCCTGCGCTGCCCAGCCGTCGTAGTCCGCGGCCTGGCCGCGCATATAGATCATGCCGTTGATCGAGGAGCAGCCGCCCAGCACTTTGCCACGCGGGTAGTTGAGGCTGCGCCCGCCCAGGCCGGGCTCGGGCGCGGTGCGCAGGCACCAGTCCGTGCGCGGATTGCCGATGCAATAGAGGTAGCCCACCGGGATGTGTATCCACGGATAATTATCCTCGCCGCCGGCCTCCAGCAGCAGCACCCGGTGCCGCGGATTGAGCGACAGGCGGTTGGCCAGCAGGCAGCCGGCGCTGCCCGCGCCGACGATGATGTAGTCGAATGTGTCCGCCAATGCCTGCATGCCGCGCTTTCCTATGACGTCTGTATCGCCACCATATAAGATCAAGCCGGGCCGGGCTGGGAATAGCCAGAGCGGAACAATGGCTGTTAGTTTTCTAACAGCGGTGCAATTGAAGCTTGTCATCATTGTGTGCAAGCGCACCATAAACGCGGGGGAGGGGGCGATGTTCGACTGGAACGACATCCGTTATTTTCTGGCCTTGCAGCGCAGCGGCAAGCTGTTGGCGGCGGCCAGGCAGCTGCGCACCACGCATGCGACGGTGGCCCGGCATATCGAACAGTTGGAGCGGCAGTTGGGCCAGCCGCTGTTTGTGCAGCAACCGGACGGCTATCTATTGACCGCGGCCGGCCGGCAGCTGCTGCCGCTGGCGGAGCAACTGGAAAACACCGCGTCCCGGATGCAGGACGAGGCGAGGGTGGGGCATGTGGAGGTGGCCGGCCTGGTGCGCTTGGGCGCGCCGGAAGGCTTGGGTTCCTTATTCTTGTCGCGGCACTTGCCGCGGCTGATGGCGCTCTATCCGGCGCTGGAGATCGACCTGGTGTCGGTGCCGCGCTTCGTCAGCATCACCAACCGCGAGGTGGACATCGCCATCGCGCTGGAGCGGCCGCAGGCCAATATGGTGGTGACGCGCAAGCTGACCGATTACTGCTTGGGCCTGTACGCGACGCCGGCCTACCTGGATGCGCATGAGCCCATCCGCGAGCGCGAGGACCTGGCCGGGCATCCCATCGTCGGCTACGTCGATGACTTGCTGTTCTCGCGCGAACTGATGTTTCACCGCGGCCTGTGCCGCAACCCGCTGATTAATCTGCGCTGCACCAGCGTGGTGGGCCAGCAGCAGGCGGCGCTGGCCGACGGCGGCATTGCGGTGCTACCGTATTATCTGACCTACGACGACGCGCGGCTGCGTCAACTGCTGCCGGAGCTGCGCATCATCCGCTCTTACTGGATCAGCGGCCGCAGCGACATCCGCCGAACGCTGCGCTACCGCGTGGTGTGGGATTTCGTGGTGGATGTGTGCCAAAGCATGCAATGGCTGCTGTTGCAACAGCCAACTCAGCAAAACGAATCAATCGATGCGGGATAAGCTCACTTCATGAGAACGCTCTATCGCAACGGCGGCCCGGATTCGCCGTATTTGTGGCGGATGCTGCGAGTGCTGGACTACTTGTGGCGTCATCTGGATGGGCCGGTGCCGCTGGAAAGGTTGGCGGAGGAGGCCTGCTTGTCGCCCTTTCACTTTCACCGCGTGTATCGCGGCCTGATGGCCGAAACGGTGGGAGAGACCCGGCAGCGGTTGTTGCTGCATCGTGCGGCCGGACAGTTGAACGGCGGCTCGCTGCCTTTGTCGAGGGTGGCGGCGCGCGCCGGCTACGGCGGCACTGCGGCCTTTGTCCGGGCCTTCGCCAGGGCTTACGGTGAGAGTCCGGGCCGCTATCGCCAGCGCAGAGCGTTCATTTCTAGGCAAGACTGGGAGACCGTTATGCATGAAGTGACATTGCTCAAGCAAGATAAGGGGCTGAAGGTGCTGATGCGCCGCCATGTCGGCAGTTATATGGAAATCGGCCAAGCTTTCGGCGCTTTGCAGGCCATCAGCCCGGGTTGCGCAGTCGGCGACGCGCCAGGTCGCATATTCGGGATGTATCTGGATGACACGGAACAGACGGAGGAGGCCAAGCTGCGCTCCATCGCCTGCGTGACTGTGCCGGATTCCTGGGAGGAGCGGCCGCTGCCGGATGGGTTTGAATGGGGGGAGATTCCCGCCGGAGAGTACGCTTGCGTGACGCATCTTGGGCCGTACGCGGAGCTGTCCACGGTCTGGTCCTGGCTGTACCGGCACTGGTTGCCCGACAGCGGGCGCGCGCTCGGCGAGGTGCCGTGCGTGGAAGAGTATTTGAATTCGCCTTACGACAATCCGCCCACCGCCTTGCGCACTCGGCTGATGTTGTCGCTGGCCTGAGAACCTGTTTACGATCTGCTGCGCGTCGTGAAGCGTTGCACGGTGAGTACGAGCTCAAAATGCTCATGTACCACTTGTACATTCCGCTTTGTTCGCTCGTTTTCGCCTTGTCTCGCCTTAGCTCGCGAGATCGGAAACACGTTCTGACCGCGTTTGTGGCTCAGCCATGAAAAAACCCGCGCCGTTTGGCGCGGGTTTTGCCGTAAAGGGTGCCAGACGACGTCGGGTCTTAACGGGATACGTGGTAGTTCGGCGCTTCCTTGGTGATCTGCACGTCGTGGACGTGAGATTCCTGGATGCCGGCGGAGGTGATTTCCACGAACTCCGCTTTGGCGTGCATGTCGGCGATGGTGGCGCAGCCAAGGTAGCCCATCGAGGAGCGCAGGCCGCCCACCAACTGGTGGATCACCTGGCCGATGGAGCCCTTGTACGGCACGCGGCCTTCGATGCCTTCCGGCACCAGCTTTTCCACATTGCCTTCATTATCCTGGAAGTAGCGGTCGGACGAGCCCTGGCTCATCGCGCCCAAGCTGCCCATGCCGCGGTAGGACTTGTAGGAACGACCCTGGAACAGCTCGACTTCGCCCGGGGCTTCCTCTGTGCCGGCGAACATGCCGCCCAGCATCACGCAGTTGCCGCCTGCGGCCAGCGCCTTGGAGATGTCGCCGGAGAAGCGAATGCCGCCGTCGGCGATCATCGGCACGCCAGTGCCCTTCAGCGCCTCGGATACATTGTGGATGGCGGTCAGCTGCGGTACGCCCACGCCGGCTACGATACGGGTGGTGCAGATGGAGCCGGGGCCGATGCCGACCTTGACGCCGTCGGCGCCGGCGTCAACCAGCGCCATCGCGGCGGCGGCGGTGGCGATGTTGCCGCCGATCACGTCCACTTGCGGGAAGTTCTTCTTCACCCAACGCACTCGCTCAATCACGCCCTGGCTGTGGCCGTGTGCGGTATCGACCACGATCACGTCCACACCGGCCTTCACCAGCGCGATCACGCGCTCTTCGGTGTCGCCGCCGGTGCCGACGGCCGCGCCCACGCGCAGGCGACCTTGGCTGTCTTTATTGGCGTTGGGGTGCTCGCTGGTCTTGATGATGTCCTTGACCGTGATCAGGCCCTTCAACTCCCAGGCGTCGTTGATCACCAGCACGCGTTCCAGGCGGTGGGTGTGCATCAACTCGCGGGCCTCGTCGATGCTGGCGCCTTCCTTGACGGTGATCAGACGCTCGCGCGGGGTCATGATGGAGCCGACGGTCTGGTCCAGGCGGGTCTCGAAGCGCAAGTCGCGGTTGGTGACGATGCCGACCACCTTGCCGTTTTCGATCACTGGCAGGCCGGAAATCTTGTGGTGGCGGGTCAGCAGCACCAGGTCGCGCACCAGCATGTCCGGGGCGATGGTGATGGGATCCTTGACCACGCCGCTTTCATGGCGTTTCACCTTGGACACTTCGCTGGCTTGTTTCGCGGGGTCCATGTTTTTGTGCACGATGCCGATACCGCCTTCTTGAGCCATGGCGATGGCAAGACGGGCTTCGGTCACTGTGTCCATGGCGGCGGACACCAAGGGCAGGTTCAGGGTGATGTTGCGGGTAAGCTTGGTGGAGAGGACTACGTCGCGCGGCAGAACTTCAGAGTGGGCCGGGACGAGGAGAACGTCGTCGAAAGTATAGGCTTTCTCGATGATACGCATCTTGGCGTTTCCTTTGCGGCAAAGCGGCATTATACCGAGGCATTGCCGCTATTGCAAAAAAACGGGCTTTCCGCCCGCAACCCTGTTACCTTTTTGCCGGCCGGCCGCGCAGGCCTTACAATTTGAGTATCTGCAGCGCAATTCGGGTCAGGGAGTCGATGATGAAGTCAACCTTAGTATGGACCTTTTTGCTGGCTTTGCTGGGCTCCTCCGCCGCCAGCGCGGAAGTCTACGTATGGAAGGACGAAGCCGGAAAAACCGTGTATTCGGATCAGCCGCCGCCCAGCGCCAACGCCCGCCGCATGAATACGCGCGCGCCGTCGCCGGCCTCGGCCCCGGCCAAGGAAAGCAAGAAGGCCATGGGCAAGGATGCGAGCGGGGAAAATGCCAAGATCGCCGCGGAGAACGCCAAGGTCGCGGAGGCCAACGCCAAGATCCGCGAGCAGAATTGCCAGAACGCCCGCAATCAACTGGCCACGGTGCAGACCAATAGCCGCATCCGCATGCCGGGTTCCAATGCGCTGGCCACCGATGCCCAGCGCAATGAACTGATCGCCCAGGCGCAGGCCAATGTGCAGATCTGGTGTGGAAAATAAGTGGCGAAAACGGTTTTTGACTACAAGGCGGTATTGGTTTCCCTACCCAACCTGCCTGGCGTGTATCGAATGCTCGACGCGTCGGGCGGCGTGCTTTATGTCGGCAAAGCCATCGATTTGAAACGGCGGGTCAGCTCTTACTTTCAGAAGAACGACCAATCACCGCGCATCCAGCTGATGGTGCGCCAGATCGCCGATATTGAAACCACGGTTACGCGCTCAGAGGCGGAAGCGCTGATCCTGGAGAACAATCTGATCAAGGCATTGACGCCGCGCTACAATATTCTGTTCCGCGACGACAAGTCCTATCCCTATCTGATGCTGACCGGCCACGCATTTCCGCAGATGGCCTATTACCGCGGCGACCCCAAGCGTCCGAACCAGTATTTCGGCCCGTATCCCAACGGCTACGCGGTGCGCGAAAGCATCCAGATCCTGCAAAAAGTGTTCCGGCTTCGCACCTGCGAAGACGCGGTGTTCGCCAACCGTTCCCGCCCCTGTTTGCTGTATCAGATCAAGCGCTGTTCCGGCCCTTGCGTCGATCATGTCTCCAAGGAAGACTACGCGCGCGACGTGGCCAGCGCGGTGGCTTTCCTGCAAGGCCGCCAGAGCGAGCTGATCGACGGTTTGACCCAGCGCATGATGGCCGCGGCCGAGGCGATGGAGTTCGAGCAGGCGGCGGAGCTGCGAGACCAGATTCAGGCGCTGGCGCGGGTGCAGGAGAAGCAGTTCGTTTCCAGTAACTCCAGCCAGCAAGATTGCGACGTGGTGGCCGCGGTACAGCGGGAAGGCATGCTTTGCGTCAATCTGGTGATGATTCGCGGCGGCCGTCATTTGGGCGACAAGAGCTTTTTCCCGGTCAGCGGGGAGGAGGGCGAACTGGCGGACAGCCTGGAGGCCTTCCTGGCCCAGCATTATCTGGGCGCGCCCTTGCCGCCGGCCATCATCATCAACGGCGAAATTTCCGATACCTTGCGTCAGCACCTGGAGCGGCAAGCCGAGCGCAAGCTGGCCATCGCCAGCAACCCCATAGGGGAGCGGCGGGTATGGCTGGAAATGGCGGAAAAGAACGCCGAGCTGGCCATCATGCAGCGGGCCAACAGCAAAGCCACCCAGAACCAGCGGCTGACCCAGCTCAACGAGGTATTGGAGTTGGAGGGCGCAGGCCGCTTTGAATGCTTCGATATCAGCCACACCATGGGCGAAGCCACGGTGGCTTCCTGTGTGATCTACGACAAGGGCGCGATGCAGCCAAGCGAATACCGGCGCTACAATATTGAAACCGCCAAGCCCGGCGACGATTACGCCGCGATGCGCGAAGTTCTGTCACGTCGCTACGGCAAGCTGGCGACGGGAGAGGGCAAGTTGCCGGATGCCGTGTTCATCGACGGCGGCAAAGGGCAGGTGGGCGTGGCCTTGGAGGTGTTCGCCGAAATCGGCCTGAACCTGCCCATCGTCGGCATCGCCAAGGGAGAAGAGCGCAAGCCGGGCCTGGAAACGTTGATCCTGCCGTATCTGGACAAGAGCCTGCAGTTGAGGCAGGACCATCCTGCGCTGCATTTGATCCAGACGGTGCGCGACGAGGCCCACCGCTTCGCTATTACCGGCCACCGCGCGCGGCGAGCCAAGGCGCGCACCGCGTCCACATTGGAGGAGATTCCGGGGGTGGGGGCCAAGCGGCGGCAACAGCTGCTGATGCGTTTTGGCGGCCTGCGCGGCGTGGCCGCTGCCAGCATGGACGATCTGGCTCAGGTGGACGGCATCAGTCGCACGCTGGCGGAGAAGATTTACAACGCGCTGCATTGATTGCCGGCGCGCCATCGTTTATACACTGTAACCATCGCTGTGCGTCCCGTTGTGGCTTGGGGCGAACGCGCAGTTTTTGACCGAGCCGCAAACAATAAGATTACTGACACCGATGCCCTTCAATTTGCCGATATTCCTGACCTGGCTCAGGGTTGCCCTGATCCCTATCTGCGTAGCGGTTTTCTTTTTGCCGGATTCCGTTCTGCTGCTGCAAAGCCGTAATCAGGTAGGCGCCGCCATCTTCGCATTGGCGGCGATCACCGATTGGCTGGACGGCTACCTAGCGCGCAAGCTGGGGCAGACCTCGGCCTTCGGTGCCTTCCTAGACCCGGTGGCGGACAAGCTGATCGTCGCCGCGGCCTTGATCCTGCTGGTGCAGATGGGGCGCACCGAGGGCTGGATGGCGATGATCATCATCGGCCGAGAGATCGCGATTTCCGCGCTGCGCGAATGGATGGCGGAAATGGGCACCCGCAAGAGTGTGGCGGTGGCCTATATCGGCAAGCTCAAAACCACGGCGCAAATGGTGGCGATTCTATTGCTGCTCTATGCCGGGCCGCTGCTTCCCGGCGTCTCCACATTAATTTTGGGCAACGCCTTCATGGTTTTGGCGGTGATTTTGACTTTGTGGTCAATGGTTTATTATCTTCGGATGGCCGCCAAGGAGTTTTCCGGGAAAAAAATTGATGTTTGAAGTGTTGACAGTGCCTGATAAATCCTTATAATTCGCATCTCTCAGCGCTGCTCCAGCAGCAGCGAAGAGAAAGCAGAAGTATTGCGGCAGTTTTGAATGCGGGAATAGCTCAGTTGGTAGAGCGCAACCTTGCCAAGGTTGAGGTCGCGAGTTCGAGCCTCGTTTCCCGCTCCAAAACTTCTGCAATAGCATTGTGCGACGCGGGAATAGCTCAGTTGGTAGAGCGCAACCTTGCCAAGGTTGAGGTCGCGAGTTCGAGCCTCGTTTCCCGCTCCAGCGTATACATGCTTGTTGTTGTCGTACCCTGCGGGAATAGCTCAGTTGGTAGAGCGCAACCTTGCCAAGGTTGAGGTCGCGAGTTCGAGCCTCGTTTCCCGCTCCAAATTCATAACGGTCAGCGTAAGCTGACAGTTCGCCGGTAACGGCGGGGTAGCAAAGTGGTTATGCAGCGGATTGCAAATCCGTCTACGCCGGTTCGATTCCGACCCCCGCCTCCAGTTAAAGCCCCGTAAGTCAAAGACTTGCGGGGCTTTTGCTTTGTTTGGCCCGTACTCGTAATCGCCAAGCTCAGAGTGGTTTTTTCTCTTTTATCCCGGATTGGAATCAAGTCCGCAGTTCTCCGTAGCGGCGTGCCATGGCCTTGATCGCCATCCCTGTTTGCCAGCGGGCCGGCTCTGGGATAGAATCGCCGTCTCTTTGTCCGCCCCGGTGGTGAAATTGGTAGACACAAGGGACTTAAAATCCCTCGACTTCGGTCGTGCCGGTTCGATTCCGGCCCGGGGCACCACTACGGCAAAACCGTCCACGAGACGAAAACGACCCGCACAGCCAGGCGCTGGGCGGGTTTTTTTCGGCCTCTCTTAAAGCCGCACCTCGAATTCATAGAGATCGCTGCGGCACAGTACTTCGCTGAATTCCAATACCTGTTCCGCCGAGTTCAAACTAGTCTGCTGGATGCGCAGCAGCGGCGTACCGGTCTGGACATGCAATAGGGCGGCGCTATCCAGGTCCGCCGGGCAGGAGGCCAGGCGGAAGTGCTTATGGCCGATCTCCACGCCATGCTGTTCCCACCACTGGTAGAGCGAGTGTTCTAGACGCTCCGGCTCCGGCAAATAGGTCAGCGGGATGTAGGTGGTCTCCAGCGCAGCCGGCGTGCCGTCCATCATCCGCAGGCGGCGTAGCTTGGCGATGTCCGCGCCGGCGGGCAGCCGCAGCAGACCGGCGATGGCGGCCGGCGCGCGTTCACGCTGCCGCAGCAGCCATTGATTGGCCACGCTGCCGCCGCTGCGCAGCACTTGCTCGGTGAAGCCGCCTTTGTCATTGAGCGAGTAGCGGAAAGCCTGCGCGACGCGTGTTCCTTGGCCTTGCTGGCGGGTGATCAGCCGCTTGCGTTCCAGCTCTGCCATCGCTTTGCTGATAGTGACGCGCGACAGCCCCAGTTTTTCCGCCATCAGCCGCTCTGTCGGCAGGAAAGTCCCTTCGGCCAACTGATGCCGCCGGATGGCTTGTTCCAGCGCGTCGGCGATCAGCAGATAGCGCGGCGCGGCGCCAGGCTGCCGTAGGCTGGCAGCCAAGCATTCCAGAATATCGTTCATATCGTATGAAAACTCCTGTGCATGCGCGTTCCAGTCTAAATCAATGCTCGAAGGCATGTGAGAGCGACTCAAGCTTTGTGGCATGCTTTCCTGATCAATAGTATGGTTATGTGCTATTGGATTTGCATTGGACTTATCATACGATGCCAATCAAAGTCCTTAGAACGTGTTTACGATCTCGCGAGCAAGGGCGAGACAAGGCGAAAACGGCTGAAAAAGCGGAGTGTACAGACGGTACATGAGTATTTTGAAGCCGTTTTCAACGCCGTATCGCTGACGTTCAGCAGACCATAAACAGGGCCTTAAACGGACTTCGGCGTTGGCATCCAGGCGGAGAGAAGTGGTTTGACAATGATTAGCAAGGGCTACCAGTCCATTCTTGGGGCTCTTTACGGGCAGGCGGTGGGAGATGCGATGGGCATGCCTTCCGAGCTGTGGCCGCAACGGCAGGTGCAGACGTTCTTTGGTTGGATCGACAACTTCCTGCCCGGCCCTGCCGAGAACTTCGCCGCTTCCGAGTTTGTCGCCGGGGAATTCACCGACGACACCCAGCAGGCCATTGCCTTGATGGACGCCTTGATTGCCGCCGACGGCGCGGTTGAGCCGGAGCGCATCGCCGCCAACATCATCGCTTGGGCCGAGGGCGTCGACGCCTTCAACAAGAACATTTTAGGACCCAGTTCGAAGGCCGCGTTGAGGGCGATTTTGTCCGGCCGGTCCATCGACTCGCTGGGCGCCAACGGCATTACCAACGGGGCGGCGATGCGAGTGGCTCCCTTGGGCTGCTTATTGCCCAGCGGGAACCGCGAGGCTTTTATTCATGCGGTGCGGCTAAGCTGCAGCCCCACCCATCAGTCCGATATCGCGGTGGCCGGCGCCGCGGCTATTGCTTGGGCTGTGTCCCGAGCGGTGGAGGGGGCGGATTGGCCCTGCATCAAGGCAGAACTGCCTGGGGTCGCCGAGCAGGCGCAGCTGGAGCGCGTCACCACTTTCAGTCCTCTGCTGAGCCGGCGTTTGGATTGGGGATTCGAACTGGCGGCGCGTTTGCGGGGGCTGGGCGATGCGGCCGTGGTTGCCGAGCTGTACCGCACGCTGGGGGCCGGCATGGACACGATAGAGTCGGTGCCGACCGCCTTGGCCTTAGTGGATTGCGCGCAAGGCGACCCACGCCGTTGCGCGGTGCTGGCGGCCAATCTGGGCGGCGACACCGACACCATCGGCGCGATGGCCACCGCGGTATGCGGCGCCTTGCGAGGCGCGGACGCGTTGCCCGCCGAATGGCGGGAGCGCATCCGGAAAGTGAATGGCGTTGATTTCGAATCTTACGCGCGGGCTTTGAGCGCATTGCGGTTTAGGGGGTGAGCAGATGAGCGATGTACAAGCAGTAGAGGGCTGGCGACTGGAGAACTCAGGTATAGATTTGGTGCCGGAGCACGAGTGCAAGGGCCGGCCCGTTGAGTTGTTCTGGGTGTGGCTGGCGGCCAATATCGGCATTCTGGGCGTGGTTTACGGCGGCATCGTCACCAGCTTCGGGCTGTCCTTCTTTCAGTCTTTACTGGCCGCGGCGCTGGGGGTGGCCAGTTTCGCCCTGGTGGGGGTGACCAGCATCGCGGGCCGGCGCGGCCGCACTTCCACGCTGACCTTGTCGCGGGCCATCTTTGGACTGCGCGGCAACGCCGCGCCTACCGCCTTCAGCTGGTTCAATCTGATGGGGTGGGAGGCGGTCAACGTGGTGACCGGCGCTTTGACGCTGGCGGCGCTGTGCCAGGCGCTGGGTATAGCGGAGAGCCGCCTGCTGACCGCGGTGTGTTTGTTCTTGTTCATCGGTTTGACCATCGTGGTCAGCCTGCTGGGACAGGCAACCGTGGTGTGGATGCAAAGCTGGTTGAGCCGGATTTTCGGCAGCATGACTCTGGTGGTGATCCTGTATGTGGCGTCGACTGCGAACTGGGGCGCCATCATGGCGCGGCCGGACGGCGACTGGCTGACCGGCTTCTGGCCGGCGGTATCGGTGATCGCCGCAGGCACCGGCATTAGTTGGGCGATCGCCGGCGCGGACTACAGTCGTTACCAGCGGTCCGGCTCATCCAACGGCGGCATTTTCGGGGCGGTGATGGCGGGGGCATCGCTGCCCTTGATGCTGCTGATTTTTACCGGCGTGTTGCTGTCTGCGCAGATTCCAGACCTGGCCAGCGCGGCCAATCCCATCGCCAAGATAGGCGCGGTGCTGCCGGCCTGGATGGCGGTGCCCTATCTGCTGACCGCGACCGCGGGCATCGTGACCATGGCGGTGCTCAGTCTGTATTCTGCCAGCCTCAATTTGTTGACCATAGGCGTCAAGGTCAGGCAGGCACAGGCGGTTTCCATCAATGCGCTTATCGTGTTGGCGATCGCCGCTTACGTTTTGTTCGTATCCAGCGATTTCCTGGGGCCCTTCATTTCCTTCTTGCTGTTTTGCGGCGTGTTCCTGGCGGCCTGGGAGGCGGTGTTCGTACTGGATTACCTGCTGCTGCGTCATCGTCAAGGCTATGACGATGTGGCCTTGTCCGGCGATGGGCGGCAGGCCTTCCGCGGCGGGCCGTTGCTGTGCTGGCTGCTGGGCGCCGCCTGCGGTCTGCTGGTGAGCAAGACCGGCTTTGTCGACGGTCCGTTGGCGGTGGGGGTCTTCGCGGATTCCAGCCTTGGCTTGTTTGTGTCTTTTGGAACCAGCTTGCTGGCTTATGGATTGTATCTGTTGCTGAAGGAGCGACGCGCATGACCATTCCGTGTCCAAGTTATCATCCGATCAAGGCGATTCTGGCTTTGGGCGGCGCCGTTGGGGATGTGGTGCTGACTCTCCCGGAACTGCCGCGAAGCGGCGGCGATGTAGAGGCCTTGCAGCAGGAGCGCCAAATCGGCGGCTGCGCCTTCAATGTGGCGAGGGCGCTGTGTCAGTTGAACGCTCCTGTGATCAACGGCATGCCGGTGGGAAACGGGCCCTGGGGCGCGGCGGTAGACCGGGCGATGCGGGAGTTGGGACTGCCGGTGCTGTTGCGCAACGCGAATCGCGACAATGGCTGGTGCGTGGCCATGGTGGAGCCCAGCGGGGAGCGCAGCTTCATCTCCATCACCGGCTGCGAAGGGGAGTGGAGTCGCGAGCAACTGGACGCGTTGCCATTGCCCGCCGACGCCTTGGTGTACGCCAACGGCTATGAACTGGCGGGAGAAGGCGGGCGGGCTCTGCGCGCCTGGCTGTTGGCCTTGCCGTCGGAACAGTTGCGGGTGATCGACCCCGGTCCGCGCGTCGCCTTGCTGGAGCCGGCGTTTCTGTCCAGCTTGAGCGGCACGGAAACCTTATTGACGTTGAACCGGGACGAGATCGCCATATTGTGCGGCCAGGGCGATCCGGTGGCGGCTGCGCAGCGTTTCGCCAAGGACTACAAACTGACGCTGATCTGTCGCTTGGGTCAGGATGGCGCCTGGGTCTGTCCGGGCACCGACGAGCCATGGCATCTGCCTGGCTACCAAGTGTCGGTGGTGGATACCATAGGCGCGGGCGACGCGCATTGCGCCGGTTTGTTGGCCGGTTTATCCAGCGGCTGGCCGCTGCATTATGCGGTGGATCTGGGCAATCGGCTGGCCGCCTGTGTGGTGGCGAGCGCCGGACCGGACGCGGCGACGGATTGGGACAGCTTGAACCGCCGCTTTCCCGCCGCTTGCCTGTGAGCCGCGTAGAGCGTGTTTGAGGCCCGGAGGCCGGTTTGGCGCGGGGAAAGTGGCAAAAGAAAGACGGATAGGGGTGGAAACGCCGCAATTGGCGTCAAGTGCTGGACATAAAGGGGCATTACTTAGTACTCTCCCACCCTCGTGAGCGCCAGCCCGGCTATGGAGTGCCCGGAGGATTCCGCTTGGCGCTTTCATTCATTGCCGTCAAGTCGGCTTCGGCTTCGCCGTCGGCAAGCAGGGCGGGCCGATGGGTACGGGGGCCGCATACCCGTCCTGGTAGGCCGCGCCGCTTGGGTATGGCTCCTGGACACCCGCCATGATCGGCGATTTTTCACGGCGCGCAGACGTCTTGTCTGCACGTGTTGGTCAAGCCTGATTACGATGTCGTCATTTTTTCGCCGGCTGTCAAGCTGGTCGGGCGGCTGGTTGCAGCGCTTCGCTTGATTAGGCAGCATGCGCTGCTTTTGCATCAATGGATCTAGATAGAAGTTCATGAAGCCAAATACTGAAACGGCACTCGGTGCTGCACTTAAGTCCGCTGTACAAAGTCTGTCCAAGAAAAAGCAGACCGAGATGATCGCGGATCATGTCTACAGCAAGTTCGACGTTTTCCGCCAGTTTCGTCCGCTGGCCTTGGGCATCCATGAGAGCCTGATCGCGGCTTTGCCGCAGTTCGACTCGACGCTGATCTCCCGCGTAGTGGCCAATCACTGTCGCAAGCCGCGCTACGTCAAGTCACTGGCGCGCGGCGGCAAGCGTTTCGATCTGGCCAACAAGCCGGTGGGCGAGGTGAGCGCGGAAGAGAAAAAGGCGGCGGAACAAATGTCCGCGCCCAAGCCGGCCCCGGCTGCTGCGGCTCCGGCCGAACCCGCTGGCGACGCCGCGGAATAAGCGTGCCGCGGCCTCGTGGCAAGAACGTAAACAGCCTGACAGATCCGTTTGTCAGGCTGTTTTGCATTGGCGAGGCGGAACATTGGCACCGGCGAGGCGGTCGCAGCAGAACGCGCCGCGCGGCGGCGCCGAATCAGGACAGGAGTAGAATACCCGGCATGAAACGTCTTTTCTTGTGGGCCGCCATGGCCCTGAGCTTGTCCGCTTGCAGCGCGTTGCAACAACTGGGCGCGCCCATCAGTTCGCATCCTTCCTCTCCGGCCAAGGGCCGGCAGCAGACGGCTCCGGCGCCCAGCGCCAAGTCGGACGCTTTGTTGCGTGAGGCCAACCGTTTGGCAGACAAGGTCAAGAGCGGCGAACTGACCAGGCTGGCGGCTGCTGATCAGTTGGGCGCATTCCGGCTCAAGGCGGTGGGGGCCAACCCCGTCGACGACAACACCTTCGCCATGTACCGCTATCTGACGGTGGAGCGCGAGGCGGGGCGCATTGATCAGGATACGTTCCGAGCCAAGATGGATGAGCGTTTACGGGAGTGGATGAGGCGCTGGCCCAAGATGAATCCCAAGCCGGCGGATCCCGCGTTCACTAACTTCCTGCTCAAACTCTACGGCTTGCCGGCCTTGGGAGCTTGAACATGGGCAAGAAAGCCAAGCCGGACGCGGCCGGCTGTCCCTGCGGACTGGGCGGCGATTACGTGGTCTGTTGCGGCCGTTATCTGAGCGAGGGCGGCGAACCTGCGCCCACGGCGGAAGCCTTGATGCGTTCGCGCTATACCGCTTACGCGCGCGGCGACGAGGCGTATCTGCTGGCGAGTTGGCATCCAAGCACCCGGCCGCAGGCGCTGGACCTGGCCGCGGATGCCGGCGTGGTCAAATGGCTGGGCCTGGAGGTACTGGCGACAGAGGCCGGCGCCGAGGCCGACACCGAAGGGTGGGTGGAGTTTGCCGCGCGCTACAAAGTGAGCGGCAAGGCCGAGCGCATGCGCGAGCGCAGCCGCTTTGCGCGCGAGGACGGCCGCTGGTTCTACGTGTCCGGCGAGTTGAGCTGAACTCGGTTCAGGCGGCGGATGTCGGCAGCAGGCTTTCGATCACGCGTTCCAGCGCCGCTGGCTTGACGTAGGGGGCGAAACGCCCGCGGATGCGCCCCTCGCCATCGATCAAAAACTTGGTGAAATTCCATTTGATGCGCCGGCTGCCCAGTAGACCAGGCTTGGCGGCGGCGAGATAGCGCCATAGCGGATGCGCATTCGCTCCGTTGACATCAATCTTGGCGGACAAGGCGAAACTGACGCCAAAGTTCTTTTGACAGAACTGACCGATGGCGGAAGCATTCCCCGGTTCTTGGCCGCCGAATTGATTGCAGGGAAAGCCGATGATTTCCAGGCCTTGATCGCGGTAGCGCTGGTACAGTTGTTCCAGGGCGCCCAATTGCGCGGTGAAGCCGCATTCGCTGGCGGTGTTGACCAACAGCAGCACTTTGCCGCGATAGCCCGCCAGCGGCAGTGCCTGCCCGTTTAAAGTCTCAATGGAAAAATCATATATGTCCGGCATATTTTCGCCCTTCGCCAAAGCGAAGATCATGGCAAGAAACCGGAAGAAGGGCAATTGGGCAGGGAGATAAAAAAAGGGGCGCAACGGCAAGGGGGAACCGCTACGCCCCAAGAAGAAATCAATTGCTGTACAAGGGCCGACCAACCGGGAAAGTCAGCTAACCCTCTGTTTATCCTAGAACATTAAGGTGAAATTGCGAGGACGGATTTGGCGTTGTTTAAATGACAAAGGGATGGTTTGGCCATCCCTTTTTTGCAGGCGGGAAGCGGTTCAGGGGCGCGGAAGCGTCACGCCCACCTGGCCCATGTATTTGCCGGCGCGGTCACTGTAGGACACGTCGCAGATTTCATCGGATTCGAAGAACAGCACCTGGGCCACGCCCTCGTTAGCGTAGATTTTGGCCGGTAGCGGCGTGGTGTTGGAGAACTCCAGGGTTACGTAACCTTCCCATTCCGGCTCGAACGGGGTGACGTTGACGATGATGCCGCAACGGGCGTAAGTGGACTTGCCCAGGCATACGGTCAACACCGAGCGCGGAATGCGGAAATATTCGACGGTGCGAGCCAGCGCGAAGCTGTTGGGCGGGATGATGCAATAGCCCTTGCCGGAGACTTCCACGAAGGAGTTGGGGTCGAAGTTTTTAGGGTCGACGATGGTGCTGTTGATATTGGTGAATACCTTGAATTCGTCGGCGCAGCGGATATCGTAGCCGTAACTGGAGGTACCGTAGGAGATCACCTTCTGGCCATCCACCATCTTGATCTGGTTGGCCTCGAAGGGTTCGATCATGTTGTACTCGTCCGCCATCCGGCGAATCCATTTGTCCGATTTGATGCTCATTGTCTTTGGCCCGTAGCTTGTCGATTGATTGTCCGCGATTTTAACCGCAAGCGCGGCATGCGGCTATGGCTAATCCGCGCGTAGCGGCGAGAGCGGGGCGCCATTGACACAGGTCAAGCGAGGCTGGAATTGCGGCGATTTGCCGCAGATCGACGCGAATGGGCTGGATATACTAATGCAAACCATTCTCGTTCTTGATCGGATCATCATGTTGACTCTGGATGCATTCCCCGCAGGCCGCCACGGCGTGGTCGAGCGGCTGGAGCTGGCCGAAGAGGCCTTCCGCCGCGTCGCCGCCTTTGGCCTGGCGCCAGGCAGCCGTTTTTACGTGCGCAGGGTGGCGCCGCTGGGCGGGCCGCTGCTGCTGGATGTGGGCGCCACCCGCTTTTTATTGCGCCGCAGCCTGGCGCGCTCCATCCTGGCGAGGATGGAGGCATGAAGCGCTTTGCCTTGATCGGCTTGCCTAACACCGGCAAGTCCACCTTGTTCAACCGTCTCACCGGCATGTCGCAGCGCGTCGGCAACTGGCCGGGCCTGACCATAGAATTGAGCAGCGCCCGCCTGCTGTTGGGCGGCCACATGGTGGAACTGGTGGATCTGCCCGGCGTCAACGATCTGACCGGTTATTCCGACGATGAGGCGGTGGTGCGCGACGTATTGCAGGCCAGCGCTTTCGACGGCGCCATCCTGGTGCTCAACGCCAGCCAGCTGGACCGGCAGTTGCCGCTGGCCTTGCAGGTGCTGGCCAGCGGTCTCAACTGCCAGGTTGTGCTGAATATGGCGGATGAGGCCAAGGCGCTGGGCGTGAGCCTGGATGTGGAGTGTTTGTCGGAACGTCTGGGTGCGCCGGTATCGCTGGTGTCGGCCAGGCATATGCAAGGCTGGCCGCCGCTGATGGCGAGTTTGAACCGACTGGCCAATGACGAGGCTCCGGCCGTGAGAGCGGGGCTGGACGCGGTACCGGGTACCCAGGCGGCGATGGCGGAGGCCAAACGCTTGCTGGACGGTTGCTGGGCCTTGCCGGCTATGCTGCCGGCGCGGCTGACCGAAAAGATCGACCACTGGCTGATGCATCCGTGGCTGGGCTTGCCGCTGTTCTTCGCATTGATGGCGCTGTTGTTCAATCTGACTTATCAGATCGGCACGCCTTTGCAGGAGCTGGCCGGGGCCGGGCTGGACTGGGTCAAGGAGCAGGCGCTGGCGCCCTTGCTCGCGCCGTTGCCTGAGATTGTGCAGAGCCTGGCGCTGGACGGGATCTGGCAGGGGGTGTCGACGGTACTGACCTTCGCGCCCATTTTGCTGGTGTTCTTCGTACTGATGGCGATGGTGGAGGATTCCGGCTATCTGGCGCGCGCCGCCTATCTGACCGATGCCTTTATGGCTCGATTGGGGCTGGATGGCCGCGGCTTCGTGATGCAGTTGATGGGTTTTGGCTGCAATGTGCCGGCCATCATGGGCACCAGGGTGATGCGCGAACGCAAACAGCGGCTGCTGACCATGCTGGTGATTCCGTTCTCGCTGTGCTCGGCGCGGCTGCAGGTGGTGGTGTTCTTCGCCGGGCTGCTGTTCACTGCGGCGCAGGCGCCGTGGGTGCTGATGGGGCTTTATCTGATGAGCTTCGCCGTCGCGGTGTTCACCGCTTGGGTGTTCAAGCGTCGCTACGCCGGGGGCGAAGCCTTCTTGTTGGAAGTGCCGCCGTATCGGCTGCCCGGCTTGAGCCATTTGCTGGGCCGGGCGGTGGGCGAGGTGCGGGCCTTCCTGCAGCTGGCTTCCAGCTTCATCCTGTTGGGGGTGGTGTTGGTCTGGTTGTTGACTCATGTGCCGGCCGGCGATGGCAAGACGCTGGCCGACGTCTTGGGCGGCCTGTTGGCTCCAGTGTTGGACCCGATCGGCATTCGCCATGAACTGGCGGCGGCCTTGCTGTTCGGTTTCATCGCCAAGGAGATTCTGTTGGGCAGCCTGGCTGTGATCTACGGGGTGTCCGAGGCAGGTCTGGGCGCTGTCTTGCTGCAACATCTGGACTGGCGTTCGGCGATGAGTTTCCTGATCTTCACCTTGATCTACGTGCCTTGCCTGTCCACGGTGGCGGCGATGTACCGCGAGTCGCGCAGCAAGTCCTATACCGCGATGGCGGTGGCGTGGTCGGTGAGCCTGGCTTGGCTGTTGTCGTTCGTGTTTTATCAAGCCAGCGTGCATCTGTGGCCTTGAGAGCTTAGAATGAATGGTTCGCGAATTCCGTTCGCGCCGGCGGATAGCCGGCGTCATTGAACTACAACAACAAGAGGTCGTTATGCAAGGTGATCCCAAAACCATCGAGTTGCTGAACGAACTGCTGGCGGAAGAGCTATCCGCCGCGGACCAGTATTTCATCCACGCCGAGATGTACAAGGACTTCGGTCTGCACAAGCTGTTCGAGCGCATCGACCATGAACGCGAGGACGAGCTGTCGCACGCGCGGGTGCTGATCGCGCGCACCCTGTTCTTGCAAGGCAAGCCCAATGTGGCCAAGCGCGTGCCCATCGTGGTGGGCGAGAACGTGCGGGCGATGCTGGCCAGCGATCTGGAAGTGGAATACCGCGTCGGCAACCTGTTGAAAAAAGTGGTGGCCCACTGCGAGAGCGTGAAGGACTACGTGACGCGTCAGGAACTGATGGTGTTGCTGGAAGAAACCGAGAACGATCACGCTCACTGGCTGGAGCAGCAGCTGCGCCTGATCGATATGGTGGGCGAGCAGAACTATATTCAGTCGCAAATGTAAGCGCAGGGTATTTTGACCTTGAGACGGCCGCCTTTCGGGCGGCCGTTTTTTTGCGGCGACCGCGCGGGTTTTGACATGGCGCAGCATGGCTGGGACCGCCTCCGTCTATCATCGCCGGCAGATGAATTCGCCGGAGGGCGCGATGTCGCTGAATCTATCCGTTTCCTGGTTGGGCATGAAGATGTCCAGCCCCTTGTTCAACGCTTCCGGCGTCTATTGCCGCACGCGGGAGGAACTGGAGCAGGTGCGCCGTTCCGCCGCCGGCGCGGTGGTGACCAAGAGTTGCACGCTGGAACCGCGCGCCGGCAATCCGGAGCCGCGTTACCGACGCACCGCGCTGGGCAGCATCAACTCCATGGGCCTGCCCAACGAGGGCTACCGTTATTACCTGGACTACGCCCAGGCTTACGACGACGCCAAACCGTTGTTCCTGTCCGTGTCCGGCATGACGCTGGACGACACCCTGACCATCCTGACCGAACTGGCGGCGCTCAAGCTGCCCTGCCTGCCGGAGGTGAACCTGTCCTGCCCCAATCTTCCGGGCAAGCCGCAGTTGGGTTATGACTTCGCCGCCAGCGCCGAGGCCCTGGAGGCGATCAGCCGGCGCTATGCGCGGCCGTTCGGCGTCAAGCTGCCGCCGTATTTCGACCCGGCCCACTTCGCCGCCATGGCCGCGGTGTTGAACGCCTTCCCGCTGCTGCGCTTCGTCACCTGCATCAACTCGGTGGGCAACGGCCTGGTGATAGATCTGGACAGCGAGTCGGCGGTGATCAAGCCCAAGGGCGGGCTGGGCGGCCTGGGAGGCGATTACGTGCTGCCGACGGCGCTGGCCAATGTGCGCGAGTTCGCCGTGCTGCTGGCCGACAAGCATGTGATCGGCTGCGGCGGCGTGAAGAGCGGGGCCGAGGCCTTCATGCACATCCTGGCCGGCGCCACCGCGGTGCAAGTGGGCACCTGCCTGCACGAGGAGGGCGTCAGCGCCTTCGACCGCATTGAGGCGGAACTGGCCGCCATCATGCAGGCCAAGGGCTACCAGCGGCTGGAGGACTTCCGCGGGCGTCTGAAGACGCTGTGAGCACATGAAAAAAGCCCGGAGAGTCCGGGCTTTTTCGAACCTGTTTACGATCGCGCGACGCAGCGGATCGTCAACACCTCCTTAGCGGGTGATCGGCTTGTAGCGGATACGCTTGGGCTTGGCGGCTTCCTCGCCCAGGCGTTTCTTCTTGTCGGCTTCGTATTCCTGATAGTTGCCGTCGAAGAAGGTCCATTGCGACTCGCCTTCCGCCGCCAGAATATGGGTGGCGATGCGGTCCAGGAACCAGCGGTCGTGCGAGATCACGAAGACGGTGCCGGCGTATTCCAGCAAGGCGTCTTCCAGCGCGCGCAAGGTTTCCACGTCAAGGTCGTTCGACGGTTCGTCCAGCAGCAGCACGTTGCCGCCCTTGAGCAGGGTTTTGGCCAGGTGCAGGCGGCCGCGTTCGCCGCCGGAAAGCATGCCCACTTTCTTCTGCTGATCGGCGCCCTTGAAGTTGAAGCGACCGAGATAGGCGCGGCTGGACATCTCGAATTTGCCGACGGTGAGAATGTCGGCGCCGGCGGCTACGTCCTCGAACACGGTCTTGTCGCCGTCCAGGCCCTCGCGGGTCTGCTCGACAAAGGCCATCTGCACGGTCTGGCCGATGCTGACTTCGCCGCTGTCCGGCTGTTCTTTGCCGGCGATCATCTTGAACAAGGTCGATTTACCGGCGCCGTTGGGGCCGATGATGCCGACGATGGCGCCCGGCGGAGCTTTAAAGCTCAGGTTGTCGATCAGCAGGCGGTCGCCGAAGCCCTTGGACACGCCTTTGAACTCGATGACTTCATTGCCCAGGCGCTCGGCCACGGGGATGAAGATTTCCTGGGTCTCGTTGCGTTTTTGGGTTTCGTAGCTGGACAGCTCTTCGAAACGGGCCAAACGCGCCTTGGACTTGGCCTGGCGGCCTTTCGGGTTCTGACGCACCCATTCCAGCTCCTGCTTCATCGCCTTCATGCGGGCGCCTTCGCTCTTGGCTTCCTGCGCCAGGCGGGCCTCCTTCTGTTCGAGCCAGCTGGAGTAATTGCCTTTCCACGGAATGCCTTCGCCGCGGTCCAGTTCCAGAATCCACTCGG
This sequence comes from Chromobacterium sp. IRSSSOUMB001, assembly GCF_023507765.1. Classification (NCBI taxonomy): domain Bacteria; kingdom Pseudomonadati; phylum Pseudomonadota; class Betaproteobacteria; order Neisseriales; family Chromobacteriaceae; genus Chromobacterium; species Chromobacterium sp. IRSSSOUMB001. Next base: position 127,792 of record NZ_JALCYU010000007.1, on the reverse strand, counting down.
CGGCATTGTCCAGGAAGTAGCGGTCGTGGGTGACGGCCACCACGGTGCCGGGGAAGCGCACCAGGAATTGCTCCAGCCATTCCACCGATTCCGCGTCCAGGTGGTTGGTGGGTTCGTCCAGCAGCAGCATGTCGGGCTTGGACAGCAGCAGCTTGCACAGCGCCACGCGGCGCTTCTCGCCGCCGGACAGCGGGCCGATCTTGGCGTCCCACGGCGGCAGGCGTAGCGCGTCGGCGGCGATTTCCAGCTGGTGTTCGACGTTGTCGTTGGCGCCGGCGGCGATGATGGCCTCCAGCTTGGCCTGTTCTTCGGCCAGCGCATCGAAGTCGGCGTCCGCTTCAGCGTAGGCGGCGTACACTTCTTCCAGGCGCTTTTGCGCGCCCATTACGTCGCCCATGCCGCTTTCCACTTCCTCGCGCACGGTTTTTTCGGGGTCCAGCTGCGGTTCCTGCGGCAGGTAGCCGATTTTGACGCCGGCCAGGTGTTGCACCTCGCCCTCGTATTCTTTGTCCGCGCCGGCCATGATGCGCAGCACGGTGGATTTACCCGCGCCGTTCAGGCCCAGCAGGCCGATCTTGGCGCCGGGGAAGAAGGACAGAGAGATGTCCTTGATGATCTGGCGCTTGGGCGGAACGATCTTGCTCACGCGGAGCATGGACATTACATATTGTGCCATCGGTATTCACGCTGGATTGAAGGGGATAAACCGGGATTCTACCAAATCCCCCGGTTTAGGCCAGCCGCGCGGCCGCGGAGCCGGCCGCTAGAACAGTAGCGCCAGCGCCGCCGTGGCCAGCATGGCGAAAGCGCAGGCTACCTTGGCCACCGCGCCGACGATGAAGCCGATGAAGGTGCCGATGCCGACTTTGCCTGCTTGAAAGGCATCCTTGCGAGCAATGAACTCGCCGATGACGGCGCCGACCAGCGGGCCGAGCAGCACGCCCGCCAGGCCGAAGAACATGCCCACGATGCCGCCGATGAAGGCGCCCCACAGCGCCTGACTGCTGGCGCCGCTGGCTTTTGCGCCAAGCAGGCCGGCGAAGAAATCTATCACCAGACCCAGCGCGGTGAGCAGGGCCATGATGATCAGGCTGATCGCGCCCAGGTGGTTGAAGTTGTCCAGCCAGGCGGCCAGGAGCAAGCCGCCGAACATCAGCGGCAAGCCGGGGATGATGGGCAGCATGGTGCCGGCCAGACCGGCGACGATGAGCAGGGCGGCGAGACTGTAGCCGGCGATTTCCATGGTGGTCCTTGCGGGGGAGGCACCCGCGGCGTGGCCGCGGGCCGGGTGTCAGCGGGTGTACTCTTCCAGTAGCTGCAATTGCGCGCAATGCGGCTTGCCGCGGAAGGTGCGGCGCTTGTAGCCGCCGTCCGGCAGCATGTCCCAGGCGTTGACGTTGTCGTCCAGATAGAGGCGCAGCGCCTCTTTGATCACCCGGCGCTTGAGCTTGGCGTCGACAATGGGCACGCAGGTTTCGATGCGGCGGAAGAAGTTGCGGCCCATCCAGTCGGCGCTGGCGATCAGCAGGTCTTCTTTGCGGTCGTTGTGGAAGTAGAACACGCGCGGGTGTTCCAGGAAGCGGCCGACGATGGAGCGCACGCTGATATTCTCGGACAGCCCCGGCACGCCCGGCCGCAGCGCGCACACGCCGCGCACGATCAGCTGGATCTTGACCCCGGCCTGGCTGGCGCGGTACAGCGCGTGGATCACCTGGCTTTCCAGCAAGGCGTTCATCTTGGCGATAATCTGCGCCGGCTTGCCGGCCTGGGCGTGGGCGATTTCGCGGTCTATCGCCTCCATCACCATGCTGTGCAGCGTGAACGGGCTCTGGAACAGCAGCTTGAGCTGGCTGGCGCGGCCCAGGCCGGTCAGCTGTACGAAGATATCGTTGACGTCGCTGGCGATCTGTTCATTGCAGGTCAGCAGGCCGAAGTCGGTGTAGAGGCGAGCGGTGCGAGGGTGATAGTTGCCGGTGCCCAAGTGGACGTAGCGGCGAAGGCCGTGTTCTTCGCGGCGCACCACCATCAGCATCTTGGCGTGCACCTTGTAGCCGATCACGCCATAGACCACGTGGGCGCCGGCGTCCTCCAGCCGGCTGGCCCAGCTGATGTTGGCTTCTTCGTCGAAGCGCGCCATCAGCTCCACCACCACGGTCACCTGCTTGCCTGCGCGGGCGGCGGCGATCAGCGATTCCATCAGCACCGAGTCGGTGCCGGTGCGGTACACCGTCATCTTGATGGCCACCACATGCGGATCGGAAGCCGCCAGCGTCAGCATGTCAATCACCGGCTGGAAGCTCTGGAACGGGTGGTGCAGCAGAATATCGCCCTTGCGGATGGCATCGAACAGTGGCGTCTTCTTGCGCAGTATCTCCGGCAGCGTGGGGATGAAGGGAGTGAATTTCAGGTCCGGCCTATCCACCAGGTCCGGCACCTGCATCAGCCGCACCAGATTGACCGGGCCGTTGACGCGGTAGACGTCGCGCGGCTTCAGGTTGAACTGGGTCAGCAGAAATTCTTCCATATGCAACGGGCAGGTATCGGCGATCTCCAGCCGCACCGCGTCGCCGAACTGGCGCTGGCGCAACTCGCCCTGCAAGGCTGTGCGCAGGTTCTTCACGTCTTCGTCTTCCACTGTCAGCTCGCTATCGCGGGTGACGCGGAACTGGTAGCAGCCCTTGACCGCCATGCCGCTGAACAGCTCATGCACATGGGAGTGGAGGATGGAGGACAGGAAGACGAAGGTGTGGCGATGGCCGTCGCTGACGTCCGCCGGCAATTTGATCACCCGCGGCAGGATGCGCGGCGCCTGGACGATGGCGATGCCGGAGGCGCGGCCGAAGGCGTCGCGCCCTTCCAGCTCCACCGCGAAGTTCAAGGATTTGTTCAGCACCTTGGGGAAGGGGTGGGACGGGTCGAGGCCGATGGGGGTGAGGATGGGCATCAACTCGCGGAAGAAAAAGTCCTTCACCCATTGCTGTTGCGCGGGGCTCCATTCGTTGCGGCGCAGGAAGATGATGTTTTCCTCGCGAAGCGCCGGAAACAGCACTTCGCTCATCACGGCGTACTGGTCGCGCACCAGTTGGTGCGCGGCGGTGGCCACCTTGGCCAGCGCCTGCTCAGGCGTGGTGCCGTCCGCCAGGATGCGCTCCGGCGTGGCCACGGCGGTTTCCTGCAGCCAGGCCACTCGCACTTCGAAGAACTCATCCATGTTGGAGGACACGATGCACAGGAATTTCAGCCGTTCCAGCAGCGGCAGGTTGGCGTCTTCCGCCTGGGCCAGCACGCGGCGGTTGAATTCTAGAAGGCCAAGTTCGCGGTTGATCAGCAGGTCTTGCGTGTGTGACATACGAGGTTCAAGCCAACAGTGGAGAGTTCAGGGAAAAATAAAGCCCTCGCTTGGAGGGCTGGGCATGGCGATTAGTTCTGCGGCGGAGTGTAGCCGGCGGGAGCGTCGGCGCCGTCGCCGAAGAAGTAGGCTTCCAACTGCGCGGCCAGATACTGGCGGGCGCGGGCGTCGGCCAGGCTCAGGCGGTTTTCGTTGATCAGCATGGTCTGATAGCGCAGCCAGCCTTGCCAGGCTTCTTTCGAGACGTTGTCAAACACTCGCTTGCCCAGTTCGCCCGGCAGCGGCGGGAAGTCGAGGGCTTCGGCTTCGCGGCCCAGCTTGACGCAATTGACGGTTCTGCTCATGGCGCAATCCTTAAAATATCGGAAAAAGGTTAATTCAATATTGTGTCACAGAGATGAAATGCTTCCAACCACGGCGCGGCTTTGGAACCGTTTCTTGGACTCACAAGACCTTGACGAAAACCTTGGAGCGGCGCTGATAGTTGTAGAACTGCTGCCGCGCCAGCGGCAGCGCGCTCTTGTCCGCTTCGGCGAAGCCCCGCTCCACGAACCAGTGCGCGGTTTGGGTGGTGAGCACGAACAGCGACTGCAAGCCTTGGGTGCGGGCCTGGTATTCCACGTGTTTGAGCAGCATCTCGCCAAAGCCGCCGTCGCGTTTGTCCTGAGCCACCGCCAGGCAGGCCAGTTCGGCGGTGCCGGCGTCGGGGAAGGGGTGCATGGCCACGCAACCATAGATCTTGCCGTCGTGCTCCAGCACCGAATATTCGCCGATCTCCACCTCCAGATGCTCGCGGCTGCGCTTGACCAGCACGCCTTGCTCTTCCAGCGGCTGGATCAGGCCGATGATGTCGCCGATGTCTTCGATGCTGGCGTTGCGCACTCGCACCAGCGGGTCGCGGGCGATCATGGTGCCATTGCCGCCGCGGGTGAAGTGTTCCACCAGCAGCGCGCCGTCGGCGTGACGGCTAATCAAGTGGGCACGGGGAATGCCTTCTCGGGTGGCGCGGATGGCGTAGGGCAGGTAGGCGCTGACGTCATCCTGCAGCCGGCCGGAGGCCAGCAGGTCTTCGGCCTGCTGTGCGGTCAGCGTGCTGATTAGTTCCTCGTCCAGCATCACGCCGCGCTGCTCGATCACGAAAATCAGTTTTTCCGCTTTCAGGGTAATGGCGACGTGGGTGGCCAGTTCTTCCATGGTTAGATTGAAGGCCTCGCCGGTCAGCGAATAGCCGATGGGGGACAGCAGCACCAGCTCGCCATGGTCGAGGCGGGCGCGGATGGCGGCGCCATCGGCGCGGCGCACCTGGCCGGTGTATTGCATGTCCACGCCATCGAGCACGCCCAGAGGCTGGGCGGTGACGAAGTTGCCGCCGGCCACGCGCAGATGGGCGCCGTGCATTGGAGAATTGGGCATGCCCATGGACAGTAGTGCTTCGATGTCGCAGCGGGTGGCGCCGGCCGCTTGTTTGACCACGTCCATGGTGGCGGCGTCAGTGACGCGGCGGTCGCGGTGGAACAGGCGGGCGATGCCGTGGCGTTTCAACAGGCCCTCGATCTGCGGACGGATGCCGTGCACCAGCACGATGCGCACGCCCAGGCTGACCAAGAGGTTGATGTCCTGCGCCAGGCTGGCGAATTCTCCGTCTTGCAAGGTTTCGCCGCTGACGGCCAGCACGAAGGTCTTGCCGCGGTAGGCGTTGATATAGGGGGCGGCTTCGCGAAAGGAAAGCACGAATTCGCGGGTAAGCATGGGGTCAGCGGCTCCGGCCGGAAAACTAGGGTTGAGCCGGATAGCGTAGCAGGAATGACGGTGTTTTGCAGGAGGACAATATAGCGCGCGCATGAAAAACGCCCCTGGCGAAACCAGGGGCGCGTTGTGGCTGCGGAGGCGGGGTCAACTGCCTTTTTTCTGCAGGATCTGCTGTACCTTGAGGATGTTCAGCGCCTGCGACAGCTGGTTGTCGTTTTTGGGGTTGGGGTCGCGCGGGCCGAACTGGCTCTTTTCTTCCGGCTTGGCCTTGTCCTTGCCGTCGTCCGGCTTGGCGGGGGCGGGGGCGGGTTGCGGCGCTGGCGCGGGCTTGGCGTTGCTCTTGGGCGCCGGCTTGTCCTCGCCGTTGGGGTTGGCCAAGTGGTTTTCCAGGTCCGCTTCGCGCACGCGGATGGCTTGCTCCGCCGCGGTCAGCGTGCCGTCTTCCACCACCACGTCGGGCACGATGCCCTTGGCTTGGATCGAGCGGCCGTTCGGCGTGAAGTAGCGGGCGGTTGTCAGCTTGATGCCGCCTGCGTTGCCCAGCGGCATGATGGATTGCACCGAGCCCTTGCCGAAGGTTTGTGTGCCCACCAACACCGCGCGCTTGTGGTCTTGCAGCGCGCCGGCGACGATTTCCGACGCCGAGGCGGAGCCGCCGTTGACCAGAACGACCAGAGGCACATTGCGGGCTTCCACTGGCAGCCGGGCCAGCGGGTCGCTGCCGTTGGGGCGGGCGTAGTTCTGCAGATTGGCGGTTAGCCGCATCTTGGCGTCCGGCGTACGGCCCTCGGTGTAGACCACCAACTGGTTCTTGGCCAAGAAGGCGGCCGACACGCCAACCGCTCCGTTGAGCAGGCCGCCCGGATCGTCGCGCAGATCCAGAACCAGGCCTTTCAGCGCCTGTTTGTTTTCCTTGTAAAGCGCCTGCACGCCGGCGGCCAGGTCCTCGGAGGTGTGCTCCTGGAACTGGGTGATGCGCACATAGCCGAAGTCCGGTTCCAGCAGCTTGTATTTGACGCTCTTGGTCTTGATCACCGCGCGCGCCAGCGTGAACACCAGGGGCTTGGTTTCAGTTTTGCGGGCGATGGTCAGCGTGACCTTGGTGCCCGGCTTGCCGCGCATTTTCTTCACCGCGTCGGTCAGAGACAGGCCGCGCACCGGGGTGTCGTCGATCTTGATGATCAGGTCGCCGCTCTTGATGCCGGCCTTCTGCGCCGGGGTGTCCTCGATAGGCGACACCACCTTGACCAAGCCGTCCTCGGCGCCGATTTCGATGCCGAGGCCGCCGAATTCACCCTGAGTGCCTTCCTTGAGTTCCTTGAAGGCTTCCGGGTCCATATAGTCGGAGTGCGGGTCCAGGCCGGTCAGCATGCCCTTGATGGCCGCGGTGATCAGCTTCTTGTCTTCCACCGGGTCGACGTAGTCTTGCTTGATGCGGCCAAACACTTCGGCGAAGGTGCGCAGCTCGCTCAGCGGCAGCGGGGATTCGCCCTTGTCGGCAAAGGCTTGCATGCTGAGCGTCAGCACGCCGCCGGCCATGGCGCCGGCCACTAGCCAGGCAATCTTCTTCATTCTTTGGCTGCTCATGTTTGTTATCTGTCTCCGTTGCCTGGCTCAGCGCGCCCAGGCTTGCGGGTTTAGGGGGCGTCCCATGTGTCGGATTTCAAAGTACAGGCCGGATTCGCCGCTGTCCAGTGTTCCAGTGTTGCCGATCGTGTCGCCGGCCTTGACGCTGCCGCCCACGGATTTGCCTATCACCGATAGTCCGGTATAGACCGTCATGTAATTGCCGCCATGGTCGACCAGAATCGCATTGCCGAAGCCGCGCAATTGATCGGCGAACACCACGGTGCCGTCGGCCACGCTGCGCACCGGGGTGCCGTTGGCGGTCTGGATGAACACGCCTTTCCAGCTGACGCCTTGCTGGCGCGGTTTGCCAAAGCGGCCGACCAATTGCCCGGCCACCGGCATTTTCATTCTGCCCTGCAGGCTGACGAAGGCGCGGCCGGCGGCGCTGTCGTCGGCCACGTCGGTGATCGCTTCCTCTTTCACAGTGACGGTCTGCTTGGCTTCCTCCGGCACAGGCTTGCCTTGTTTCTTGGCGTTTTCAGCCAGCTTGCGGCGGCGCTCGTTCTCTTTGCGCGCCGCTTCGCGGGCGGCGGCCAGCTTGGCTTTGCGCTCTTCAGCCGCTTTGCGCGCGATTTCCGCGCGGCGGCGTTGGATTTCCCGATTGATCTGGGCGATCAGGCCAGTCAGGCGTTTTTCGTTTTCCTGCAGCTGGCTCAGTTTGCTCTGCCCGGTCTTGATTTCACCGGTGACCTTGTTGAGTTCTTGCTGCTGGCTAGCCTTGTCCTGCTGCAATGAACTCTTTTCCTGGCTCTTGCGGTTAGACAGCGAGTTAAGGCGGGCCAGTTCCTGTTCCAGTTGGAAGGACAGCGCTTCCAGTTCGTGCTGGCGGGTGATCAACTGGGCGACCAGCTGCTGTTGGGCGCGGGCAATGTGTTGATAGTAGGCGAGGTCGCGAGCGCTCTGATTGGGGTCGTTCGCGTTCATCATCAGCTTCATCGCGTCGTGCTGGCCGCTCTTGTACTGGCGTGCCAGCATTTGGCCTACCCGTTGGCGCACCGCGGCCAGGCTGTTGCGGCTGGCGTTGATCTGGGCGCGCAGCGCCTCTAGCTGCTGCTCTGAGCTGCTTTGTTTTTTCTCCAGCTTCACCAGTGCCTGGGTAGTCTGGCTAATGGCTTGTTCCGACTCCTTGATCGCCGATTGCGCCTCTTTTTGCACCGCCTGTTTTTGGGCGATGTCTTTTTTCAGCGTATCGATTTCCTTGCGCACCGATTTGAGGTCTTGCTGGTGCGGGGCGGTGGACAGCGCGGCGGAAGCCGGAGGCGCGGCGTGGCTGGCTCCGGCGATCAAGGCCGCCATCAGGACATAAGGTTTCATTGCCGGGAATATGCTTTCTACTTGGGCCGCGGACCAACAAGCGCGCCGTCCGCGGGCGGCGCGCTTGGGTCGATGACGCCGGCGGAGCCGGCGGCGGCGGGTCTTATTGGAATTCGATCAACGATTGACCGCTCATCTCCGCCGGTTGTTCCAGGCCCATCATCGCCAGCAGCGACGGCGCGATGTCGCGCAGCGAACCGCCGGAGCGGATCCGGGCCGGACGGCCGACATAGAGGAAGGGCACCGGGCTCAAGGTGTGCTGGGTATGCGGCTGGTGGTGCTCGGCATCGTACATTTGTTCGCAGTTTCCGTGGTCGGCGGTGATCAATACCTCGCCGCCGGCGGCGCGCATCGCTTCCACACAGCGGCCGATGCAGCCGTCCAGCGCTTCCACCGCCTTGACCGCGGCGTCGAAGATGCCACTATGGCCCACCATGTCGCCGTTGGCGTAATTGCAGATGATGGCTTGGTATTGGCCGGAGGCGATGGCGGCGACGATTTTGTCGGTGACTTCGCCGGCGCTCATTTCCGGTTGCAGGTCGTAAGTGGCCACCTTGGGCGACTGCACCAGGATGCGGTCCTCGCCGGGATAGACCTGCTCCTCGCCGCCGTTGAAGAAATAGGTGACGTGCGGGTATTTCTCGGTTTCGGCGATGCGCAGCTGCTTCAGGCCCTGGCTGGCCAGGTATTCGCCGAAGCCGTTGCTGATTTTCTGCGGCGGGTAGGCGATGGACAGGCGGCTGTAGGCTTCGCCGTAGGAGGTCAGGGTGACGAAGTCGGCGAACTTGGGCTGGCGCGCCTTGAAGCCGTCGAAGGCCGGGTCGGTCAGCGCGCTGACCAGTTGGCGCGCGCGGTCGGCGCGGAAGTTCATGAACACCACGACGTCGCCGTCCCGCATCTTGGCGGCTTCGCCGATGGCGGTGGCCTTGACGAATTCGTCGTTTTCGTCGCGGGCGTAGGCGGCTTCCAGCGCTTCCAGGCCGCTGCGGGCGTGGTACAGGCCTTCGCCCTCCACCAGCAGCCGGTAAGCCGGTTCCACGCGTTCCCAGCGCTTGTCGCGGTCCATCGCCCAGTAGCGGCCGCTCACGGACGCCAGGCGCGCGGCGGGGCATTCGGCCAGCACCGCGTCGAGCCGCTCCAGATAGGTCTTGGCGCTGCGCGGCGGCGTGTCGCGGCCGTCCAGGAAGGCGTGCACGAGGATGCGCGCGACGCCGGCGGCCTGGGCCGCGCGGATCAGCGAATGAATGTGGTTTTCATGGCTGTGAACGCCGCCATCGGACAGCAGGCCCATGATGTGCAGCGCCGAGTCCTTGGCCTTGGCGATACCGGAAACCAGCGCGGGATTGGCGGCGAAGCGGCCGTCTTCGATGTCGCAGTCGATGCGGCTGATGTCCTGTTGCACCACGCGGCCGGCGCCGATGTTGAGGTGGCCCACCTCGGAATTGCCGAACTGGCCGGAGGGCAGGCCGACGAAGTTTTCCGAGGCGTTGATGGTGCCGTAGGGGAAGGTTTGGCGCAGACGATGCCAATTAGGCATCGAGGCATGAAGAATAGCGTTGTCATCGCCTTCGGTGCGATGGCCAAAACCGTCGAGAATCAACAACAACACCGGTTTGATGGATTTCATGGCATTCACATTCTGAATATTAGAAAATCTTGATGGTATTGGATTTTGTGTAGTATTGTACCGCAGTCAGACTAAATAAAATGACTCTACAGGGAGAGAAGCCTTGCTGTTCAACGATGACCAGATCGAGCAGACCTCGAGGGCGATGAAGGCCATGTCGCACCCGCTGCGTTTGAAGATCATATCGGTGCTGGAAGACCAGGAAGTGAGCGTGCAGGATATAGTCGAGCAGGTGGGCACGTCGCAGAGCAATATTTCTCAGCATTTGGCCATTATGCGCGACAAGGGCGTGTTGCGCACGCGCAAGGACGCGAACCGCGTTTATTACCGCGTTGGCGACATCCGCACGCTGGAGGTCTTGAAGATGATGCGAGAGGTGTTCTGTGGCTTCGGCGAATAAGTCGCCGCCCGGCTGAGGCCCGCGCCGGCGTCTGGCCGGCCCTATGATCGTACCCGGATATGAAAACGCCGCGGCTCGCCATGAGCCGCGGCGTTTTTGCGCTGGGCCGGCGGCCCGGCGGTCAATTACTTGGCGGCGGAAGCCGCCTTGTGTTCAGCTTTCTTTCCCGAATGCTTGTGGCCGGATTTCTTGTGGTGCGCGGGGGCCGAAGCGTGCTTCTTGTGGTGCTTTTTGGCGGCCTGCTTGTGTTCGGCCTTGTGCTCCATTTTCTTTTCGGCGGCGGGCGCGGACGCCGGGGTGGCGGCCAGGGCGCTGGTGGCGAAAGCAGCGGCGATCAGAGCGGAAATCAGTTTCATGATATGTCCTTTCTTGTGTGAAGCCGGTGGTGCATGTCGGCTGCAATTCCAAATGGGTGGAATATGCCTTTTCTGGGATTAAAGCCTTTTCGAAAAGTTCACAAAGATTCACATAATGTCGTCGCGCTGAGAATTATGTCATTGGGTTTTGCGGCAACCAGTAGCTGAGCGTCACGCCAACGAGGATGGCCGCGCCAACGCGGTTATTGTCGAGAAAAGCTTTGAAGCAGGCCGCTCGGTCGCGTTCCCGGATGTCCAGATATTGCCTGGCCATCAAGGCGGCGGAGACCAGCAGGGACAGGTAAAAAGGCCAGCCCAGCGCCAGGTGTCGCCCAATGCCGGCCATGAGCGCGAGAAATGCCGCGTGGAACAGCATAATGGCCAGAACGTCGTGGTCGCCGAATGTGATCGCCGAGGTCTTGATGCCGATCTTGAGATCGTCAGGCTTGTCGCTGATGGCATAGGCGGTGTCGTAGGCCAGCGTCCAGCAAGCGTTGGCCAGCAGCAGCAGCCAGGCCAGCATTGGAACGGCGCCGGTCTGGGCGGCGAAGGCCATCGGAATGCCGAAGGAGAAGGCCAGGCCCAGATAGGCTTGCGGCACCGGGAAGAAGCGCTTGGTGAAAGGGTAGCTTGCGGCGATGAACAGCGCCGGCACGCTCAAGAGCAGGGTCAGGCTGTTCAGCGGCAGGATCAGCAGCAGCGACAGCAGCGCCAGGCCGGCGGCCAGCAGCAAGGCTTCCTTCTTGCCAACCGCGCCGCGGGCGAACGGCCGTTGCCGGGTGCGTTCCACGTGGCCGTCGAAGTCGCGGTCCGCGTAATCGTTGATCACGCAGCCGGCCGAACGCATCAGAAAGGTGCCGATAATGAAGATCAGCACGATCAGCGGGTCGGGCCGGCCTTGGCCGGCGATCAGCAGCGCCCACAGCGTCGGCCACAGCAGCAGGAAGGTGCCGATGGGCTTGTCCATGCGCATCAGTTGCATGTAAACGGTCAAGCGTTCATTAAGGCGGGCGGCGTTCATAGCAAGAAATTCTCCAGCTCCGGCAAAAAGAGTTCGCACACCAGCAGCGGCGCTTGCCGCAGCAGGAAGCGGCAGCGCCGCGCCGGGTAGCTGGGGTGCGGGCTGAGTTGGGCCGCCGGCGCGAACAGCGGATGATCGGCGGCAATGAGGCGATAGCGCAGCGGGTCGCGCAGCAATTCCGGCAGGCCGCCGAACAATGTCAGACCCAGGGAGCGGCTGCCTCGGTCTAGAATGGGCTGCCAGGCCGCGCAGTCCAGGCGGGTGACGCTGCGGGCAAACACCACCGGGATGTCGTCTAGGGTCAGAGCCACCTCGCGCGCTTGCAGCGGCGCTCCGGCGGCCAGGCCGAGCTGCGGCGCCTCGTCTTCCAGGCAGACGTCGGGACCTTGCCGCAACACGCGCACGGCGAAGCGGCGACCAGTGCTTTGCAGCCGTTCGGTCAGCGAGCCGGCTTCGGTGAGGCAGGATTGCGCCGCGGCGGACAGCGCGGGCGGCTGAGGCAGCCAGAGAGGGGGATGGGACATGGCGCGCATTATGCCAAAGCCGGCGGGGGCTTGTCCCGCCCTTCTGCGGCGCGATGCGAGTCCATCTGTCTATCCCCAAGCGCGAGCCGGGGCATTATCATGACGTCATCAAGGCGGAAGGAGGAAAGATCGCATGATGGAGACGGCGCTGTGGCTGTTGGGCTATCAATTGGCGGGAGAAGTCTTGGCGCGCGGTTTGGGCGTGCCTGTGCCGGGGCCGGTCATGGGGATGTTGCTATTGTTCGCCACCTTGTGCGCGCGTCGCGGAGTGCCGACGACGCTGCAGACCCATGCGCCGCGCTTTCTTGCGCATATGTCCTTGCTGTTCATCCCTGCCGGCGGAGCGGTGCTGGCCTACCAGACGCTGTTGGCCGATTACGGCGCGCGCCTGGCGGCGGTGCTGGCCTTGTCGACGCTGACCACCTTGCTGGTGCCGGGACTGGCTTTGCATTGGATGCTGGGGCGACGGGGCGGAGGAGGAGATGATTAGCGCCGGAGTGTTGTCCGCGCTGCGGGAGTCGCCGCTGACGGGGGTTTTCGTCACCTTGCTGGCTTACCGCCTGGCCTTGGCGTTTAATCGCCGCTGTCGCGGCCATCCGCTGTCCAACCCTGTGTTGATCGGGGTATTGCTGGTGTTGGGCTGGCTGGTACTGACGCGCACCGATTACCGCCAGTACATGCAGGGCGCGCAGTGGATACAAATGTTGTTGGGTCCGGCGACGGTGGCTTTGGCGGTGCCCTTGTACGGCAACCTGAGCCGGCTCAAGCGCGCGGCGGGGCCGCTGGCCTTGAGCATTGTCTTGGGCGGGGTCACCGGCGTCGTCAGCGCGGTGGGCTTGGGTTGGCTATTTGGTTTGCCGCATGAGGTGCTGCTATCCCTGAGCACGCGGGCGGTGACCACGCCGATTGCGATGAGCGTGTCGCAAAGCATAGGCGGGGTGCCGGAATTGGCGGCGATGTGCGTGATCCTGTCCGGCATTTTTGGCGCGGTGGCGGCGCGGCCGCTGTTCAACGGTCTGCGTCTGCGCAACGACATGGCGCTGGGCGTGGCCACGGGGATTTCCGCGCATGGGATTGGAACGGCGCGGGTGTTTCAGTTGTCGGAGACAGCGGGCGCCTTCGCGGGCCTGGCAATGGGCTTGAACGGGGTGTTCACCGCTTTGTTGGTGCCTGTGTTACTGGCGCTGTTTCCCTTGTAGCGGGCCGGCGGCTTTTATTTCGTAGTCGCGCCAAGCCGCGCATCCCGCCTGGGGCGGGTGCTCGACTTGGCTCGCTTGCGCCTGGATTGAAAATATTTTAACGAGGGGTGTGTATGGATTTGATTTTGTGGCGCCACGCGGAGGCGGAGGACGGCTCCGATGACCTGGCAAGGGCGCTGACGCGGCGCGGGCAGCAGCAGGCAAGCCAGATGGCGGCTTGGTTGCGGGTGCGCCTGCCGCGCGATTATCTGCTGCTGGCCTCGGAGGCCAAGCGTTCGCAGCAGACAGCGGCCTTGCTGGCGAAAAGCTTTCAGACGGTGCCGGCGTTGAATCCGACGGCGTCGCCGGAAGAAGTGTTGGAGGCGATAGGCTGGCCGGAGGCGAACCGCACCGTGGTGTTGGTTGGCCATCAGCCTTATATCGGCTGGTTGACGTCCGCCCTGTTGTCGGAGCAGCAGCAATTGTGGAGCGTGAAGAAGGGGTCGATCTGGTGGTTGAGTCACCGCGACCGCCACGGCATCGAGCAGACGCGTTTGAAGGCGATGATGACGCCGGGCATGTTGCAGCCTTGAATCGGCACTTGAAAAGGCCCCTCGAGCGAGGGGCCTTTTTCTTGTCAGTGTCAAACGTTTCAGACGGTGGCGTCGGCCTCCTGAGCTAGACGCCGACGCAGCGTCTTGCTGACCTTGACCATGCTTGAGAGCGCAGCCTCCACCTCGGGCCAGCCGCGGGTTTTCAGGCCGCAGTCGGGGTTGACCCACAGTTTTTCCGGTTCGATCACCTGCAGCGCCTTTTCCAGCAGTTGTTGGATTTCGGCTTCAGGCGGCACTCGCGGGCTGTGGATATCGTAGACGCCGGGGCCGATGGCGTTGGGGTAGCGGAAGTGGCCGAAGTCCTGCAGCAGCTCCATGTCCGAACGCGAGGTTTCGATGGTGATCACGTCGGCGTCCAGCGCGGCGATGGCCGGCAGAATGTCACCGAACTCGGAATAGCACATATGGGTGTGAATCTGGGTGGAGTCCGCCACGCCGTGGCAAGACAGCCGGAAGGCATGGCCGGCCCAGTCCAGGTAGGCGGCGCGATCGGCGCGCTTCAGCGGCAGTCCTTCGCGGATGGCAGGCTCGTCGATCTGGATCACGCGGATGCCGGCGGCCTCCAAGTCGCGTACCTCGTCGTTCAGCGCCAGGGCGATCTGACGGCAGACTTCGTCGCGCGGCAGGTCGTCACGGACAAAGCTCCATTGCAGGATCGTGACCGGTCCGGTGAGCATGCCCTTGACCGGACGGGAGGTCAGGCTTTGTGCGTATTCCGCCCATTCCACGGTCATCGGCTGCGGCCGCGCCACGTCGCCGAACAAAATGGGCGGCTTCACGCAGCGGCTGCCGTAGCTTTGCACCCAGCCGCCGGCGGTGAACACGAAACCGGACAACTGTTCGCCGAAATATTCCACCATATCGTTGCGCTCGGCCTCGCCGTGCACCAGCACGTCGATGTCCAGCGCCTCCTGGCGGCGTATCGCCAGTTCGATTTCCTGCTGCATCGCCTGGCGGTAGGCGTCGGCGGACAATTCGCCGCGCTTGAAGGCGGCCCGGGCACCGCGGATGGCCGCGGTTTGCGGGAAGGAGCCTATGGTGGTGGTGGGCAGCAGCGGCAGTTTGAGCCAGGCTTGCTGCGCGGCGGCGCGAACGGGATAGGCGCTGTGGCGGCGGTCGGCGTCGGCCGGCAGGTCGGCCAGCCGCTGCTGGACTTCGGGGCGGTGGATCAGCGGGCTGGCGGCGCGTTGCTGGCGGGCGTAGTCGCTGCCGGCCAATTCATTGGCAATGGCGTCGCGGCCTTGCTCCACGCCGCGTTTCAGCACTTTCAGCTCATTAAGCTTTTGCACCGCGAAGGCCAGCCAGGTTTTGACGTCGACGTCGAGCTGGGTTTCCGCGGCCAGGTCGAAGGGCGTATGCAGCAGCGAGCAACTGGGAGCGATCCACAGGCGCTCGCCCAAATCGGCCGCAAGGGGTTGCAGACTGGCCAGCACGCGGGACAGATCGGCGCGCCAGATGTTGCGACCGTCGATGACGCCGGCGGACAGTACCTTGTCTTGCGGCCAGCCCTCGGCGAAAGCCGCCAGTTGCAGCGGCGCGCGCACCAAGTCCAGGTGCAGGCCGGCTACCGGCAAGCGTTGCAGCAGTTCGGCATGCTCGGCGACGCTGCCGAAGTAGGTGGCCAGCAGCAGCCGCAGCGGAGAGTCTTGCAATTGGCGATAAGCGGGTTCGAAGGCGGCCAGCCATTCCGACGGCAGATCCAGGGTCAGGATGGGTTCGTCGATCTGCACCCATTCCACTTTCGCCGCCGCCAACGCGGCCAGAACGTCGCGGTAGGCTTGCAGCAGGGCGGGCAGCAGGGGCAGCTTGTCCAGGCCGGCGTGCTTGGCCTTGCCCAGCCACAGCAGCGACAGCGGCCCCAGCAGCACCGGCTTGGCGCGCAGGCCCAGCGCCTGGGCTTCTCGAACTTGTGCCAGCAAGCGCTCAGGCTGGGCTTGGAATGCGGTGTCGGCATGCCATTCCGGCACCAGGTAGTGGTAGTTGGTGTCGAACCATTTAGTCATTTCCAGCGCCGGCTGGCCGGCATTGCCGCGCGCCAGCTGGAAATACTGCTCTGTGCTCAGCTTGGAGGCGTCGAAGCCGAAGCGCGGCGGCACCGCTCCCACCAGCAGTTGCGCGTCCAGCACGTGGTCGTACAAGGAGAAGTCGCCTACCGGGGACAATTCAACGCCGGCGCCTTTTTGCAACAGCCAATGGCGCTGGCGCAGTTCACGCGCGCCGCCCAGCAGCGCGGCTTCGTCGATTTCGTTTTTCCAGTAGTTTTCCAGCAGGGTCTTCAGTTCGCGCTTGGCGCCGATGCGGGGAAAGCCGAGCAGGTGCAGGGTGGTCATGGTGGACTCCTTCGTTCGTGATGTCCCTAGCATTACGCAAGCTGTTGTATGATACAAACTCATTATTTTGCCATTTAACATGAAATGAATTCATAATGAGCTTTCTGGAGATTAGACATCTGCGCACCCTGTTGGCGCTGGCCGAAACCGGCAGCGTGTCCTTGGCCGCCAGTCGCTTGTTCCTGACCCAGTCCGCGCTTTCGCACCAGCTCAAACAGTTGGAGCAGGGCTACGGCATGAGCTTGTTCGAGCGCAAGACCCAGCCGCTGCGCTTCACCGCCGCCGGGGAAAGGCTGTTGGCGCTGGCGCATGATCTGAACGCCAGGGTGGCCGCGGCGGAGCGCGATCTGGCGCGTCTGCGGCAGGGGGAGGTCGGCGAACTGAGGGTGGCGGTGGAGTGCCATACCTGCTTTGACTGGCTGATGCCGGCGATGGACGCGTTTCGCCAGCATTGGCCGGGCGTTGAGCTGGATATCGTGTCCGGCTTTCACACCGATCCGGTTAGCCTGCTGCTGAGCCATCGCGCCGATCTGGCCATCGTGTCCGAGGCGGAGCCGCAGGCCGGCATCGATTACCAGCCGCTGTTCGCTTATGAAATGGTGGGCATCGTGGCGCGGGATCATCCGCTGGCGAACAAGCGCTGCTGGCTGGCGGAGGACTTTGCCGGAGAAACGCTGATCCATTACCCCGTGCCGGACGAAATGCTGGACCTGGTGCGCAAGGTATTGCGCCCGGCGGGCGTCAACCCGGCGAGGCGCAGCAGCGAGCTGACCATCGCCATCATCCAGCTGGTGGCCAGCCGCCGCGGGGTGGCGGCTTTGCCGTATTGGGCGGTCAAACCCTATCTGGAGCGCGGCTACGTGGTGGCGCGGCCAATAGGCGAACGCGGCTTGAGCAGCGAGTTGTACGCCGCGGTGCGCGGCGACGACGGCGGCCTGGCCTATATGCAGGATTTTCTGGCCACGGTGAGGGAGCAGAGTTTCGCCACCTTGCCAGGGCTGACGCCGCTGGGCGCGGCTTGACTTGGGGCCTGTTTACGATCTGCTGCGCGTTGGTGGAGAGATTGCGCGATGAGCGGCGTCTTCGAAATGCGCATGTGCCACTTGACCATTCCGTTCTACTCAGCCGCTTTCGCCTTAGCTCGCGAGATCGTAAACAGGTTCTTAGGGCAGGTCCAGTTGCCGGCGCAGCGACGGCAATTGACTCCAGACGCAGCGCATGCGTTCCGGATGCGCCTGGCCGTAAGCTTTGGCGAACACTAGATAATTGTTTTCGGTTTTTAGCGGCGGCAGCAGTTTTTTCATGCGCAGCTGCGGGTGTTGCGCCAGATAAGCGTCGCCGCCGGGCTCGTGCATGGCGAAGGCGGCGATGCGGCCCGCCTGCAATTTGGCGAAATTCTCCTCCAGATCCGCGCCGGCCTCGGTGGGAATTCGGCGGGCCTTCAACACGCGGGTGACGGACCAGCCTCGATTAACGCCGACGCTGTCGTCCTCGGGCAGGTCCAGCCGATAGCCGTCCCAACGCAGCGTTGAATCTTGAGGAACGTAGAGCACGTAGGAGAGGGCCGTCAGCCTGAGCCGGCTGTCCGCTGACCCGTCGCGCATTGGGTAGAGCATCTGTTTGGCGCGGTCGGTTTGGAAGGACAGCATGGCGGCGGCGTCGGCCTGGTTCAGGGCCAGGCCGCGCAACAGCCGTCGCGCCGGCAGTTGTCGGAACTGCGCGTTCAGGCCGCAATGTTCCGCCGCTTGCCGCGTGAGGTCGATCACGGGGCCGGATAGTTGTGTGGAGGTATGCTGGATGAAGGGGGCAGGTTCGGCGCTACCGACGACGATGCGCAAGAGGGGGGCCGCATGGACCCACCCGCCGGCCAGCAGGGTGAGCAGCGCTAGCGTGGACTTGGACATGGGTAGGTCCTTGCGGAATGATCATGGATTCATTTTATGAGCCCGAGATCGGCCTTGTCATGGATTTCATCCGCATGAGCTTCCAAACCCAACTCCTGGATCTTGCGAGTCAGCGTGTTGCGACCCCAGCCCAGCAGGTGAGCGGCTTCCACTTTGCGGCCGCCGGTGTGGGCCAGGCCGCTGCGGATGCAACTGATCTCGAAGCGGCGGGTCAGTTCGTCGATGATGCCGACCTCGCCGGCGCGCAGACGGCGGCTGACTTCCTCCGCCAGCAATTGCGGCCAGTCCAGTTGCCCGGTTTCGGCGCCGCCGGGATGGCGGGCGCCGGCGGAGGGATCGCGCAGCTCCTGGGGCAGGTCGGCCGCTTCCACGGTTTGGCCGGGCGCCATCACGCTAATCCACTGACACAGATTCTCCAGCTCGCGCACATTGCCGGAGAACAGGCTGTGTTTGACTACCTCCATGGCGGCATCGCTGAGTCGCTTGGGCTCCACGCCCAACTGGGTGGCGCTTTTGGTCAGGAAGTGGCGGGCCAGCAGCGGGATATCTTCGCGCCGTTCGCGCAGCGGGGGCAGCCGCAGGCGGATCACGTTCAGGCGGTGGTAGAGGTCTTCGCGGAACTGGCCGTCGCGCACACGCTGTTCCAGGTTTTGGTGGGTGGCGGCGATGACACGGACGTTGGCCTTGATCGGGGTGTGGCCGCCGACGCGGTAGAAGTGGCCGTCGGACAGCACGCGCAGCAAACGGGTCTGCAGCTCGGTGGGCATGTCGCCGATCTCGTCCAGGAACAGCGTGCCGCCCTCGGCCTCCTCGAAGCGGCCGCGGCGGGTGGCTTGCGCGCCGGTGAACGCGCCTTTCTCATGGCCGAACAGTTCCGACTCCAGCAAGTCCTTGGGGATGGCGGCGGTATTGAGCGCGATGAAGGGTTTGCCGGCGCGCACAGAGTGGCGGTGCAGGGCTTCGGCCACGCGCTCCTTGCCGGTGCCGGATTCGCCGGTGATCAGCACGGTGACGTTGGACTGCGATAGCCGGCCGATGGCGCGGAATACGTCCTGCATCGCCGGAGCCTGGCCCAGCAGCACCGGCATCGCCTCCTGATGATCGCTGACCGCGATGTCCGGGCGGCTTTCCGCCAGCGCGCGTTCGATCAGCAGCACCGCCTGATCGACGTCGAAGGGCTTGGGTAGGTATTCA
The DNA here is from genome assembly GCF_023507765.1 of Chromobacterium sp. IRSSSOUMB001. Classification (NCBI taxonomy): domain Bacteria; kingdom Pseudomonadati; phylum Pseudomonadota; class Betaproteobacteria; order Neisseriales; family Chromobacteriaceae; genus Chromobacterium; species Chromobacterium sp. IRSSSOUMB001. The sequence goes on along the minus strand of NZ_JALCYU010000007.1, from coordinate 108,603 downwards.
AAGGCGCCGCCCTGGAAGGCCGCCACCGCGGAATCCAGGTCGGAGTGCGCGGTCATGATGATGACCGGCAGCGCCGGGTGCTCGGCTTTGACCTTGGACAGGAATTTCAGCCCGTCGGTGCCCGGCATGCGGATATCCGAAATAATGACTTGCGGAGCGCGGTCGTACAGCGCGTTCAGCGCGTCGTCGGCGCTGGCGAAACTGTCGAAGCCGATGCCGGCGCGTCCCAGCGCTTTTTCCAGCACCCAGCGTATTGCCTTGTCGTCGTCAATAATCCATACCGCTTGGTTCATCGCGAAATCCTTGTGCTCGGCGCCGCCGGCGAAGCGGGCGGCGGCAATGTGTTTGTGGGCGGGCCGGCTCAGTCCGTGGCGAAAGGCAGCGTCACGGTGAAGCAGGTCTGTCCCGGCCGGGAGTCGAATTCGATGTTGCCGCCGTGCTGGTGGACGAAGGCCTGGGCCAGGGTCAGGCCCAGGCCGGTGCCTTCGGCACGGCCGGTGACCAGCGGGTAGAAGACATGGTCCTTGATCTCGTCGGGGATGCCGGGGCCGTCGTCGATGATCTGCAATTTCAATGCCAGGGTGTGGCGTTTGCGCGCCAGCGTCACCTGGCGCGCCACTCGGGTGCGCAGAATCAATTCGCCGCGGCCCTTCATCGCCTGAATCGCGTTCTTGACGATGTTGAGCGCTACCTGGATCAGTTGTTCCTTGTCTGCCACCAATTGCGGCAGGCTGGTGTCGTAGTCGCGGCGAATCTGCAGGCCTTGCGGGTATTCCGCCAGCGCGATGCTGCGCACGCGCTCCAGCACTTCGTGGATATTGATCTCGCCGCGAACATGGCTGCGGTGCGGCGCCAGCAGCCGGTCGACCAACGATTGCAGCCGCAGCGCCTCCTCCTTGATCACCGCGGTGTATTCTTTCAGCTCCGGGCGATCCAGCAGTTCGTGCTCCAGCAACTGCGCCGCGCCGCGAATGCCTCCCAGCGGGTTTTTGATCTCATGGGCCAGGTTGCGGATCAGTTCGCGGTTGGCCTGGTGTTGCAGCAGCAGCCGTTCTTCGTTGGCGATTTTCAACTGCTGATCCAGCGGCCGCAACTCGATCAACGCCAGCCCGCCGTCCGCGTCCACCGGGGCGACCGACAGCGCGATGTGCAGCGGCTGCTCGCTGTGCTGCGGGACCAGTTCCAAGTCGTGCTCGATGAAGCTGGCGTTGTGGCGCAGCGCGGTGGACAGCGCCTGACGCAGCGCCGGGCAGGGCTGGAACAGATCGAACAGGCTGTGGCGCAGCAATTCGCGGCTACCGAGCGCCAGCAGGTTTTCGCAAGCGGGATTGACGAAATACAGCGCGCCGTCGGGATCGACGATCAGCACGGGGGTGTCCAGCAGTTCTAGTCCGGCGAAGCTGGTCGGCGGCATGGTGCGGTGTGTCCTGTTAGGCTGGGGCGAAGGGCTTGCGCAGGCTGAGCAAAATTCGGGCCATGCCCGCGCGCCCGGGAATGGCCCATTCATCGTCAGTATGCACCAATGTGGTGCGTCAAACTAGTTCTGCCCCAGCTCGCGGCGCAAGGCTTCCACGTTTTTCTGGCGGTCGGTGACTTCGTCCTGCAGCTTCTGCACCCGGTTCAGGTATTTCTGGTAGTTGCGGGTTTCGTCGCCGTTGCGGGTGGCTTTGCCGTCGGCCAACGCTTTTTCCGCTTCGGTCAGCGCTTTCTGCTCATTGGCCAGCTCCTGCTCCAGGATCTTGCGGCGGCCGTTGTCGCGCTGCTTCTGGGTGCCGGGGTCGACGCTGGGGTAGCTGCCGGCGGGCTTGGCGTCGCCGTTCCCGCCGCTGCTGTTGCCGGGGGCATTGTTTTTCTTGTGTTGGCTAGGATAGGAAGAGAGCGGATTGAGCCGGATTGCCTGCGCGCCGCGAATCGGCACATTGGTGAAAGTGACGTTGCCGTCTTTGTCCACGTACTTGTAAACAGTGGCTTGAGCAGAGGCGCTCAGCAACAGCATCAGACAAAGCGATAGAGTTTTCATGGGCGGCGTGTCGAGTTCCGGGTTTAAGCACTGCAATGATATGCAAATCCGCCGGACAAGTCATATATGAAAACGGCAGCCCAGGGGCTGCCGTTTTTCGTCGCGCCGTTTTACAGCGAGTAATACATCGCGAATTCCACCGGGTGGGTGGTCATGCGGGTCAGGTTGACTTCCTGCATTTTCAGCTCGATGTAGGCGTCGATCCAGTCATTGGAGAACACGCCGCCGCGGGTCAGGAATTCGCGGTCTTTGTCCAGAGCGGCCAGGGCCTCGTCCAGGCTGGCGCACACGGTCGGGATCAGCTTATCTTCTTCCGGCGGCAGATCGTACAGGTTCTTGTCCGCGGCGTCGCCCGGGTGAATCTTGTTCTGGATGCCGTCCAGGCCGGCCATCAGCAGCGCGGAGAAGCACAGGTAGGGGTTGGCCAATGGGTCCGGGAAGCGCGCCTCGATACGGCGGCCCTTGGGGCTGGCCACGTGCGGGATGCGGATGGAGGCGGAGCGGTTCTTGGCGGAATAGGCCAGCTTCACCGGCGCTTCGTAGTGCGGCACCAGGCGTTTGTAAGAGTTGGTGCCCGGGTTGGTGATCGCGTTCAACGCCTTGGCGTGCTTGATGATGCCGCCGATGTAGTAAAGCGCGGTTTCGGACAGGCCGGCGTAGCCGTCGCCTGCGAACAGGTTCTTGCCGTCCTTCCAGATGGACTGGTGAACATGCATGCCGGAGCCGTTGTCGCCGACGATGGGCTTGGGCATGAAGGTGGCGGTTTTGCCGTAGCTGTGAGCCACGTTGTGCACCACGTATTTCAGAATCTGGGTCCAATCCGCGCGCTGGGTGAGCGTGCTGAACTTGGTGCCGATCTCGTTCTGGCCGGCAGTGGCCACTTCGTGGTGGTGAACTTCCACGGGGATGCCCAGTTCTTCCAGTAGTAACACCATGGCGGAGCGGATGTCTTGGGAGGAGTCCACCGGCGGCACCGGGAAGTAACCGCCTTTAATGCCGGGGCGGTGGCCCATATTGCCGCCCTCGAACTCCTCGGCGGAGGCCCAGGCGGCTTCTTCCGCCTTGATCTTGACGAAGCAGCCGGACATGTCGGTGCCCCAGGTCACGCTGTCGAAGATGAAGAATTCCGGTTCCGGGCCGAAGTAGGCGGTGTCGCCCAGTCCGGAGGCTTTCAGATAGGCTTCGGCGCGCTTGGCGATGGAGCGCGGGTCGCGGTCGTAGCCCTTGCCGTCGGCCGGGTCGATCACATCGCAGTGCATGAAGACAGTGGGTTCGTCGTAGAACGGGTCGATGCGGGCGGTGGCCGGGTCGGCCATCAGCAGCATGTCGGATGCCTGGATGCCTTTCCAGCCTGCGATCGAGGAGCCGTCGAAAGCGTGGCCGTGTTCGAACCATGCGTCCGGATCGTCCAGCAGGACATGGGCCGGAATCGACACGTGTTGTTCTTTGCCGCGGGTGTCGGTAAAGCGCAGGTCGATGAACTTGACATCATTTTCGGTAATCAGCTTGACTACGTCTGCAACCGCCATGGTTTTCTCCTGAAAGGCTACATGCATCATGTGCGAATGAGTGGATGGCTAGCGCTTAAGCATTAAGCGTGCCAGCTTTGAAATCGCTGAGATTCCATTGTGTCATAGCCCAAAACCGGGCGCTAGCGAAGTTGAATGAACCAGGGTGGTGCCTGGGTCTGGTTGATGCACCAAAATAGGGCGTTGACGGCGTTGCGGCCGTCTTCGTCGATATGGATAATCCGTATATAAGGTAACAAGAGCGGCTCACAAAACCCCGCTGAGAGTCGGTTCAATGTCTGCTGCGCTGAACAGGTTCTAAGATGTTAAGGCCGGTCGGCGCAGCATCGGGGGGAGCGGCTAAACAAAGCGGCCCGGCCGCGAGGAGAGCATGCATGGATCAGATGACGCAGCTATTGCAGCAGGCTCAGCGCCGAGGGGAAGAACAGGGCTTGCCCTATCGCGGTGCCTTGACGCCGCAGGAGGCGCATCAGTTGAAACAAGCCATGCCGGAAGCGGTGCTGCTGGATGTGCGCAGTGCGGCGGAATGGCAGTTCGTTGGCGTGGTGCCCTATGCCCAGCGGCTGGAATGGCGCAGCTTTCCCGGCATGCAGCCCAATCCGCGTTTCCTCGAGCAATTGCAGAGCATGTTGCCCAAGGGGGGCGTACTGATGCTGATGTGCCGATCCGGCGTGCGCTCCGACGAGGTGGCGCGCATGGCAGCCGCCGCCGGCTTCACCGAGGCCTACAACGTGTTGGAGGGTTTTGAAGGCGACAAGGACGCCGCAGGCCACCGCAACACCGTGGGGGGCTGGAAAGCGCGCGGGCTGCCCTGGCAACAAGGCTGAACCGGGAGCTGCGCGGCGATGTCGTGGTTGATGTTTGGCGTATTCCACGGCAAAGTGTCATAGCGCCGCCGCTACGTCGGCGCGGACGCGGCGAGAGCCGCCAACAAAGCCAAGCGCGACGCGGCGCGAGGGTTTTGTTAGCCACTCTCTAATCCGATACCAAAAACATACCCAATCTTGGAAAACTGACTCATGACCGACCGTTACGCCGTTATCGGCAATCCTGTTTCGCACAGCCAGTCACCGTTCATCCATAATGAATTCGCGGCGGCCACCGGCCAGGATATCGCTTACGACAAATTGTTCGCGGAACTGGGGCGTTTCAACGACGTGGTGGCCGAGTTCGTCGCCGCCGGCGGCAAGGGCCTCAACATTACGCTGCCGTTCAAGGGGGACGCTTACCGTTTCGCCAACGAACTGACCGAGCGCGCCCGCGCGGCGGAAGCGGTCAACACCTTGTGCTTCCGCGATGGCAAGATCTACGGCGACAATACCGACGGCGTGGGCCTTGTGCGCGACATCGTCGATAATCTGGACTACCCGATCGCCGGCGCCAAGGTGCTGATTCTAGGAGCCGGCGGCGCGGTGCGCGGCGTGCTGGAACCCATCCTGGCGCAAAAGCCGGCCTCCCTGACCATCGCCAACCGCACGCTGATCAAGGCCGAGGCGTTGGCGCACCACTTCGCGCCCTGGGGCAAGGTGGAGGCGATCGGCTACGAGCAATTGAAGGGCCGCAGCTTCGACATCGTGATCAACGCCACCTCGACCAGCCTCAGCAATGAACTGCCGCCGATTCCCTACGGCCTGTTCACCGCGCGCACTCTGGCTTACGACATGGTGTACAGCAAGGGCCTGACCCCCTTCCTGCAGCGCGCGCAGGCGGAAAACGCCGGCATGCTGGCCGACGGCCTGGGCATGCTGGTGGAGCAGGCGGCCGAATCCTTCTCCATTTGGCGCGGCGTGGAGCCGGCCACCCGCAAAGTGACTAATATGCTGCGCGAAGTGCTGGCCTGACGCTTCCCGGAGCCGGCCGGGCCGGCGCCGGAAGCGCGGCGCCGCCGGTTTCCTCCCGCGGTTTGAATCCCAATTCCCCCGCCTTGCGGGGGCTCGCTTCGCGAGTCAGATAATGCGTCTCTTCCTGAAAGTGCTGGCGGCCCTGATGGCCGCCTTTCTGCTGTATAACCTGTGGATCTTCGGCCATATCGTCTATTGGCGCAGCCACAATCCGTCGGCCAGTTCCTTCATGAACGAACAGCTGGCCAAGCTGCAGCAGGAGGATCCCGAAGCGGAGTTGCGCCACAAATGGGTGAGTTACGAGCAGATTTCTCCCAATCTCAAGCGCGCGCTGATCGCATCCGAGGACGCCAAGTTCGTCGATCACGAGGGATTCGACTGGGATGGCATTGAGGCCGCGTTCGAAAAAAACTTGAAGAAGGGCAAGATCGTCGCCGGCGGCTCCACCATCAGCCAGCAACTGGCCAAGAATTTGTTCCTGTCCAGCAGCAAGACGCCGTGGCGTAAGCTGGAGGAAGCCTTGATCACGGTGATGCTGGAGGCGGTGCTGGACAAGCGGCGCATCTTCGAAATTTACCTGAACGTGATCGAATGGGGCAACGGCGTGTTTGGCGCGGAGGCGGCGTCGCGCCATTACTACCGCAGCAGCGCCGCGCGGCTGTCCTCGGCGCAGGCGGCCAAGCTGGCGGCGATGGTGCCCAATCCGCGCTATTACGACACCCATCGCGCCGCGCCGGGCCTGGCGCGCAAGACCCGCATCATCCAGCGGCGCATGAGCTATGTGGAACTGCCATGAGCGTCCGGAGAGCGGATTGGAGCGGCGCAGGCGGCATGTTACAATCGCGACTTTCTTTTTAGAGCGCGCCATGCGCGAGGCATGGCGGCTACGCAATGGACTTACCCAGTTACCCCGTAATCCAATCCCGATTTACCGTTAGAGAATAAGCCCGCCTCAGACCGCCCGCGCCGCGCGCGCCATCTGGGCGGAAGGAGACGTGCATGACGGTTGCCTTCAAGCAACAATCCGCCGATCGTCTGCAAGAAAGCCTGGCCCTGGTGCAGCGCCTGCTCGAGCGCCAGCGGCAGTTGGAAGATCTTGTATCCCGTCCGGAGGCCTCCGAGCCGCCGACGGACCCGCTGGCCCCGCATTACAATCTGGAAGCGCTGCGCCTGAAGCTGGAACAGCTGCACCCGGCCGACGTCGCCCATATCCTGGAAGCCTTGCCGCTGGAAGACCGCCTGCTGGTCTGGGACCAGGTGGACGGCGCGCGCGACGGCGCCATCCTGCTGGAAGTGTCCGACGCGGTCAGGGAATCGCTGATCGAAGTGATGGAGCACGGCGAGCTCGTCAACGCCGCTGAGCAACTGGACGCGGACGAACTGGCCGAACTGGCGCCGGACATGCCGCGTCAGGTGGTGTACGAAGTAATGGGCGGCCTGGACGAAGAGGAGCGCGCCCAACTGCAGTCGGCCTTGTCCTACGACGAGGACAAGGTCGGCGCGCTGATGGACTTCGACCTGGTCAAGATTCGCGCCGACGTCAGCTGCGAAGTGGTGCTGCGCTATCTGCGCCGTTTCGACGAGTTGCCGGCGCACACCGATAAAATTTTCGTCATCGACGACCTGGGCCTGCTCAAGGGTGTGCTCTCTATCCGTAAACTGCTGGTGTCCGACCCCGATGCGCTGGTAGCCGAAGTAATGGCCACCGAACTGGTCAGCTTCAGCCCGGACGAAGACGCCGCCGACGCTGCGCTGGCCTTTGAGCGCTACGACTTGATTACCGCGCCGGTGGTGGACGAGGCCGGCAAGCTGATTGGCCGGCTGACCGTGGACGAGATGGTGGACGTGATCCGCGAAGAGTCCGACAGCGAAGTGCTGAACCTGGCCGGCTTGAAAGAGGAAGAAGACCTGTTCGCGCCGGTGATAGATTCGGTGAAGAACCGCTGGGCTTGGCTAGCGATCAATCTATGTACCGCCTTCGTCGCCTCGCGCGTGATCGGCGTGTTCGAACACTCCATTTCCCAATTGGTGGCCTTGGCCGCCTTGATGCCCATCGTTGCCGGCATCGGCGGCAACTCCGGCAACCAGACCATCACCATGATCGTGCGCGCGCTGGCCATGGGGCAGATGCAGCTGAGCCAGGCCTGGCGCTTGTGGCGCAAGGAGCTGCGGGTCAGCATGATCAACGGCGTGTTGTGGGGCGGGGTGATAGGCAGCGTGGCCTGGTTGTTGTACGGCAGCTTCTCGCTGGGTTTGGTAATGCTGGGCGCGATGCTGCTCAACCTGATGCTGGCCGCCACCATGGGGGTGTTGATCCCCTGCCTGATGCAGCGCTCCGGCCGCGATCCGGCGCTAGGCTCCAGCGTGCTGATCACCGCCTGCACTGATTCCGGCGGCTTTTTCATTTTCCTGGGGCTCGCCACCCTGTTCCTGTTGTGACGACCATGTTGACGATAGCCGAGGCGCTGCGCCTATACCCCTTGCCCCGTCTGGAGGCCCGCATGCTGTTGCAGCAGGCGGCGCCGGAACTGAGCCACGCCCGCATCGCCGCTTATCCGGAGCAGGAACTGAGCGCGGAACAGGAAGCGTGTTTCCGCGCGCTGGGGGCGCGCCGCGCCGCAGGCGAGCCGGTGGCTTATCTGATCGGCCGGCGCGAGTTCTACGGCCGCGATTTCTCCGTGGGGCCGCAGGTGCTGATCCCCAGGCCGGAAACCGAGCATTTGATCGAGGCTGCGTTGGAACGGACCGGCCGAGGCGCCGCCCGCGTGGTGGACCTGGGCACCGGCAGTGGGGCCATCGCCGCGACTTTGGCGCTGGAAGCGCCGGCTTGGCGGGTGAGCGCTGTCGACCTGTCGCCCGAGGCGCTGGCCGTCGCGCGCGGCAACGCCGAGCGTCTGGGCGCGCGCGTCGATTTTTATCAGGGCAGTTGGTATCAGGCGCTGCCGGCGGACGCGGTGTTTGATCTCATCGTGTCCAATCCGCCCTATATCCGGCGCGACGACGAGCATCTGGGGCAGGGGGACGTGCGTTTCGAGCCCCGGATGGCCTTGACCGACGAGGCCGACGGCCTGGCCTGTCTGCGCGCCATCGCCGCCGACGCGCCGAGTCGGCTGGCGCCCGGCGGCTGGCTGATTGTCGAGCACGGCTACGATCAGGGCGAGGCGGTGCGCCGGCTTTTCACCGAAGCGGGTTTGCTGCAAGCGGAAACCATTGTCGATCTGGCGGGTCTGGATCGAATCACCCTTGCAACGATGAAAGCTGACTGATGTGGTTTAAGTGGTCCTGTTTGCGCCGGCTGTGGCCGGCGTTGTTGTTGTCGCCGCTGGCTATTCTGCTGGCGCTGTCGCCCGCCTCCAACCGCGAACTTTTCCTGATCTTGCACGAAGCCGGCCGCATCGCGCCCGGCGCGTTCTGGCGCATGCTGAGCGTGTTGGGAGACTGGCCCACGGTGCTGGTCCTGCTGCTGGCCTTGAGCTGGCGGCGGCCGGACAAGCTGCCTGCCTTGCTGGTCGGCTGCGGGACGGGCGTGTTTCTGGCCATCGCGCTCAAGGCGGGGTTCGCCGAGCCGCGGCCGCCGCTGGTGTTGCCGCCGGGATCGGTGCGGCTGCTGGACGACTTGCCCGGCAACGGCTCCTTTCCTTCCGGCCACGCGATGGCTTCCGCCACGCTGGCGAGCTTTCTTTACTATTCCGGCATGCTGCGCCGCGGAGCGCTGCTCACGGTCGCGGTGGTGCTGGTGATGTTGTCGCGGTTGGCGATAGGCGTGCATTGGCCGTTGGACGTGGTCGTGGGCGCCTTGCTGGGTTGGGCGGCGATGTGGGGCGCCTGTCGCTGGGCCTGGCCCCATGGGGGGGCGGCGGGTTTGAGCGCGCGGCTGCAATCGTTGATGCTGCCTGCTCTGGTGCTGCAGTTGCTGTGGTTGTTGTACAAGCCCGGCAGCCATGAGGAGTACGGCTTGAGGCTGGTGGTGTGCGCGCTGGTGCTTGTTGCTGGCTGCCGGCGCTGGAGGCGCGCTCGTTAGAGATAGCGAGGCGGATTCCGCGCGCAGGATGACAAAGGCGGCCCAATGGGCCGCCTTTGTCGAAATCAGGCCGGCGAACCGGCAAAAGTATTACAATGCCGGCTTGACTGGCTGCCTGATCAATGATGGTGGCCGTGCTCGCCGTGGGCGTGGCCGTGGCTGATTTCATCGGCGCTGGCGGCGCGGATTTCCACTACCTTGGCGGCGAAGCGGATGCTTTGACCGGCCAGCGGGTGATTGGCGTCGACAACTGCCTTGCCGTCGGCGATGTCGGTGACGCGGAACAGCAGCACGTCGCCGGTTTCCGGATCGTCGGCTTCGAACATCATGCCGACTTCGACGTCAGCCGGGAACACGTCCAGGTCTTCCAGGCGGATCAGTTCTTCTTCCGGGTCGCCGAAAGCGTCGTCCGGCGTCATCTTGACGTCGATGGAATCGCCAACGGCCTTGCCTTCCAAAGCTTCTTCCACCAGCGGGAAGATGCCGTCGTAGCCGCCATGCAGATAGCTGATCGGCTCTTCGGTTTTGTCGAGGAGGTTGTTGTCAGCGTCGAACATCTCGTAGTGGAGGGTAACGACGGTGTTTTTGGAGATTTGCATGAGTGCGGATCCGTGAAGGAAGGTCAATAAAGCAGATGGCGGCGCAAGCCGGCCATCGAAAACGATTTTCAGATGCGCCGCCATTGCGCGCATCCCATATTGTAAACCATTGCCGGGCGTTTCAGCCCGTGAAACTGCCATGAACACAACAACTTTGCTGGGCGGGATGTCGCCCGAACAGTTCCTCGCCGAGTACTGGCACAAGAAGCCTTTGCTGATTCGCGGCGCCCTGACCGAGGTGGGGCCGCTGGCGGATTTTTCGGTGCTGTCGCAGTTGGCGACCCGCGAAGATGCTGAGTCGCGTTTGATTGAATGCCGCGACGGACGCTGGAGCCTAGAGCGCGGGCCGTTTCGTTCTGCGCGCTTCCGCCGCCTGCCGGAGACCGACTGGACCTTGTTGGTGCAGGGCGTCAACCAGCACTTGCCGCACATCGACGAGCTACTGTGGCGCTTCAATTTCATTCCCTACGCGCGGCTGGACGATTTGATGATCAGCTACGCGCCGCCGGGCGGTACCGTGGGTCCGCATTTCGACGCCTACGATGTGTTCCTGCTGCAAGTGGGCGGGCGCAAACGTTGGCAGATCTCGACTCAGCACGACGACGACTTCATCGAAGATGCGCCGATCCGGGTGCTGAAGGATTTCCGTTGCGAGCAGGAGTTCGTGTTGGAGCACGGCGACATGCTCTACCTGCCGCCAAAGTGCGCGCATCACGGTGTGGCGTTGGACCCTGGAATGACTTATTCGATCGGTTTTCGCGCCCCGCCGGCGCAGGAACTGGCGACACAATTCCTGGTGCATCTGCAGGACCGCATTTGCGCGGAAGGCGTATACGCCGACCCTGACCTCACGCTGCAGCAAGATCCGGCGCGAATAAGCGACGAGATGGTGGAGCAGGTTAGCCGGCTGCTGGAGCAGATCCGTTGGGACAAGGCCGCGGTGGGCGACTTTTTGGGTCACTATCTGACCGAACCCAAGGCGCATGTCTTTTACGAGGCGCCGGAAGAGGAGTTGGACGAAGGAGAGTTCGAGGGCGAGGCGGCCGAGCGTGGATTGGAGCTGGATCGCAAGAGTCAGATTCTGTTCTGTGGCGACAGTTTCTATTGCAATGGCGAGAGACTGGAGGCGGATGAGAGGGATTTCGCGGCCTGGCGCGCCTTCGCCAATGCCAGGCGCATAGCCGGCGCGGCACTTGGACCTGGCATGCAGGAATGTTTGTACGAGGGATACCTGGCAGGCTATTGGCATTTGGCGACGAATGTAGCAAAATAACCACAGAAATTGTTCGGATGCGCAAGTGGTATCGACAAATTCTGGCCTCAACGACAGGGGTAAACGCCCGTTTTTGTGGCTATGCTGCTTTGCGGAAGAGGATTATAGGCAAAGGTGTTTTTTTGGAATTTTGCCCCCTATACAGCCTTTTTTTTCGTGATACAATTTGCGCACTGATGGATTTTCAGTCGCCCGGCTTATTTCGAAGACCGTGCGATAACTGACGTCTTGTTCAACTTATCCTCAAAGGTAATGAAAAAATGAAACAGTCGCTCCTCGTTGCTGCCCTGCTGGCTGTAGCCCTGTCCGCTTGCGGTAAGAAAGCAGAAGCTCCGGCTGAAGCTTCCGCTCCTGCTGTTGAAGCATCCGCTCCGGCTGCCGCTCCGGCATCCGCTCCGGCTGCTGAAGCTTCCGCTCCGGCTGCTGCTTCCGCTCCGGCTGCAGAGGCTTCCGCTGCCAAGTAATTCTTGGCCTGCGACAAAAAAACCGGCTATGGCCGGTTTTTTTGTATCTGTAGCAAATGGAACAAGGGGTGTTGCAACATGAAAACAACACAATTGTCTGTTCGCTACAAAGTGTTACATTTCGTCTGATTATCTATGGTCGGATTAATTGATTGGCCGTTTGATAATTAAGGTACAAAGAAAAAGCCCGCGGCAGCGGGCTTTTTCTTTGTAAGAACGCGCTGACTTCGCGTCTTATTGCAGCTCGGTTTGCAGTTTCGACAGCGCGGCCTTGCTGAATGCGTCGGACAGAGGTTTGCCCTGTTTGTCCTGGATGGACACTGTGCTGGAGCCCGGCGTGGTTTCCTTGATTTGCACGCGGTATTCCTGCTCGGTGGGCTTGGCGGACTTGCCGTCATCGCTCTTCCAGAAGGCGAGGCTGGACCAGAAACCGCCGGATTCGTTCTTGTCGGTTTCGCTCTTGGCCGGTTTGACGAAGTAAACGCCTTGGGAGCGGTCTCGGTCGCTTACCACCAGGCCGACGCGATCCAGCGCCAAGCCGACGCGGCGCCAGGCGCGGTCGAACTCATCGCTGAGCACCAATTGGCCGTCGACGATGGGCGTTTGCGGCTTGGTCGGCGCGCTCAGCGTCTGTTTGACCTGTTCGCGAGCTTTGTCCTCGGCCATGCCCAAGTTCATCATGAAGCGGCCCAGCAACTCGGCTTCCAGGCCTGGGTCGGTAGCGCGCGGCTGCCAGATGGTGTTGGTCTTGGTCGTGTCGGCATAGACTTCTTCCATGCCGCGGTGGGAGAAGTAGACTTCGGTGCCGTTGGCGGTCTTTTCCAGACGAATGCGGAACTTGTCGCGTTCACCGGTGGAGTAGACGCTGCCGAGGCCGACGGTTTCAAGCAGTTTGCGCAGGCCGTCGTTGGGCAGCTTGGCGCGGTTTTCCGCCCAGTCCGTTTCCATAACGCCTACGGCCGGATCTTCGCTCTTGATGACGAAGCCGTTGTCCTGCCAGAAAGCTTTCAAAGCCGGCCATAGCTGTTCCGGACTCTTGCCGGATACAACCAGCCAGCGTTGGGTGCCGGCCCGCTCCATCTTCACGTTGTCCAGCCGGTTCAGGGCGACCGAGCTGCCTGCCGCCGGCTGTTGGGCCTGAGAGTCGGCTTTGGCGCCTTGGGCTGCGGCGCTGGCTGCGCCGGGGATGGTGTATTTATTCTGGACTTGCGGCGCGGTCAGATCGGGCGGCACTTCCAGAGTGTTGACGGCTTTAGGCTTGTCGGACTGGTAGTCCAGCTTCTTGGTTAGCGGCTGTTGCGAGCTGCAACCGGCGATAATGCCGGTTGCCAGCAGAATCGCGGCGGGCGCGGTTCGTTTCATGCGGTCTCCCATCGTTTCGGCAGGGGAAAGGTTAAAGGATGTCGGCTTGTTTCATCGCCGCTTCCACGGAGGCTTGCGCGCCGATGGAGAGCGGGGTCAGCGGTAGGCGGATGCCGGAGGGAATCCGGTTCATCCGCGTCAACGCCCACTTGGCCGGAATCGGGTTGGGTTCGATGAACAGTTGCTTGTGCAGGCCTTGCAGCTTGTCGTTGATCTCGCGAGCCAGCTTGGCGTTGCCGCCGGTGGCGGCTTTGCAAAGCTCGCTCATCAATTTGGGGGCGATGTTGGCGGTGACCGAGATCACGCCGTGGCCGCCACACAGCATGAAAGCCATGCCGGTGGCGTCGTCTCCGGAGTAGAGGGTAAATCCTTCCGGAACGCGCATAACCAAATCGCAGGCGCGGCCGATGTCGCCGGTGGCGTCTTTCAGGCCGACGATGTTGGGATGGGCGGCCAGGCGCAGCGCGGTGTCGTTGCTCATGTCGGCAACGGTGCGGCCGGGCACGTTATAAAGGATGACCGGAAGCTTGCTGGAGTCGGCGATGGCTTTGAAATGCTGGTAAAGACCTTCCTGAGTGGGCTTGTTGTAATAAGGTACAACCGACAGCACGTAATCGGCACCAACCTCCTGAGACAAGTGGCTCAGTTCGATCGCTTCGGCCGTGGAGTTGCCGCCGGCGCCGGCGACGACTTTGACGCGGCCGGCGGCGTATTCGACAACCGCCTTGACCACGGCGATGTGCTCGGTCACGTTCAATGTGGCGGATTCGCCAGTGGTGCCAACCGCGACAATGCCGTCGGTGCCATTCTCAATATGGAAATCGACGAGTCGTCGCAGTGCCTCGTAGTCGACCGAGCCGTCTGCGGACATCGGGGTGACCAGGGCGACCAAGCTGCCGGTAAGCATAGTTCAGCCTATCTCAGGGAATAGAAAACAAGGCTTACGATTGTAGCGGAATTCGAGAAGCTGGCAAAAGGTAGGCGGCGTTTCCTTGACGGACGGTTCGGGAAAACGCCTGCACTGTGCTAGAATCCCACGTTTTTCCGATACTTACGGCTATTTGGCTGAAGGATCCCTAAGCGTGATTACCACAAGCAATATTACCATGCAGTTTGGCGTCAAACCTTTGTTCGAAAAGGTTTCCGTCAAATTTGGCGAAGGCAACCGTTATGGCCTGATCGGCGCCAACGGTTCCGGCAAATCCACTTTTATGAAGATTCTGGGTGGCGACCTGGAGCAGACCAGCGGCGAGGTGGCCATTGAGAACGGCCTGCGCCTGGGTAAGCTGCGCCAGGATCAGTTCGCCTATGAAGATCAGCGCGTCATCGACGTGGTGATGATGGGGCACTCCGAAATGTGGGCGGCGATGAGCGAACGCGACGCCATCTATGCCAACCCGGAAGCCAGCGAAGACGATTACATGCACGCGGCCGAACTGGAAGCCAAGTTCGCCGAATACGACGGCTACACCGCCGAGGCGCGCGCCGGCGAACTGCTGATGGGCGTGGGCATTCCGGTGGAACAGCACGCCGGCCCGATGAGCGAAGTGGCGCCGGGCTGGAAATTGCGTGTTTTGCTGGCTCAGGCTCTGTTCTCCAATCCAGACATCCTGTTGCTGGACGAACCCACCAACAACCTGGACATCAACACCATCCGCTGGTTGGAAAACGTGCTCAACGAGCGCAACTCCACCATGATCATCATTTCGCACGACCGTCACTTCCTGAATTCGGTGTGCACCCATATGGCGGATTTGGACTACAACACCATTCGCATCTACCCGGGCAATTACGACGACTACATGATCGCGTCGGCCCAGGCGCGTGAACGCCAGTTGTCGTCCAACAGCAAGGCCAAGGAACGTATCCAGGAACTGCAGGAGTTCGTGGCCCGCTTCTCCGCCAACAAGTCCAAGGCGCGCCAGGCGACTAGCCGATTGAAGCAGGTGGACAAGCTGAAGTCCGAAATGGTGGAAGTGAAGCCGTCCAGTCGTCAAAACCCGTTCATTCGTTTTGAAATGGACGACAAGTTCAAACTGCACCGTCAGGCAGTGGAGGTGGATCACCTCAATAAGGCTTACGATACCAAAGTCCTGTTCAAGGATTTGAGCCTGATCCTCGAGGCAGGGGCCCGCTTGGCCATTATCGGCCCTAACGGCGCGGGCAAGACCTCGCTGGTCAAATTGCTGGCCGGCGCCTTTGACGCGCAGTTCGCCGAAGGCCTGAGCGCTGACCACGGCTCGATCAAATGGGCGGAGAAAGCTCAGGTGGGCTATTTCGCACAGGACCACGAGGCCGATTTCGACAGCGACATGACGCTGACCGAGTGGATGCGCGAATGGGGCCAGGAGGGCGACGACGAGCAGGTGATCCGCGGCACGCTGGGCCGTCTGTTGTTTGGCGGCGACGAGGTGGGCAAGCCGGTTCGCGTGCTGTCCGGCGGCGAGAAGGGCCGCATGCTGTACGGCAAGCTGATCCTGCAAAAGCCGAATGTGATGATTATGGATGAGCCGACCAACCATATGGACATGGAGTCGATCGAATCCCTGAACATGGCGCTGGAGAAGTACAAGGGCACCTTGATCTTCGTTTCCCACGACCGTCAGTTCGTCAGCTCGCTGGCGACGCATGTGTTGGAGCTGGACGGCAAGGGCGGGTACGACTACTACACCGGCAATTACGAAGACTACTTGGCCAGCAAAGGCCTGGAGTAAGTTGCTGCTTATGGTCGGTTACACTTGGTAACTGACCTGTAGAGCAGTTGCTTTACCGGCGGGAGTGAGTGCGCTATATTGCAGTGCGTCTTGTGCACTGCAATGGCTGCGGCGCACAAACTTCCGCTTTTCTTTTTGCTTTAAAAAATAACCAATAAAAACAGGTGTTTGGCCATAGGTGGTCGATGGTGGAGTTGTGAGTCCGGCCTCTGGGCGGATTGCCTGTCATCTACAAAGTCAGTAAGGAAAATCCATGCGCTTGAAAGGTAAAGTCTCCATCATCACCGGCGCCGCCAGCGGCATCGGCAAGGCGACAGCCGAGAAATTCGTTAAAGAAGGCGCGGTCGTCGCCGTTTGCGACCTCAATCTGGACGCGGTGAACGCGGTGGTACAGGAGTTGCAGCAGGCCGGCGGCGAAGCCATCGGCTACAAGGTGGATGTGACGAATAAGGGTCAGATCGCGGACATGGTTGCTGATCTGAAAAACCGCCGCGGCCGCATCGACGTTCTGGTCAACAACGCCGGCATCGTCATGGACGCTCAACTGATGAAGATGACCGAAGACCAGTTCGACAAGGTGATCGACATCAATCTGAAAGGCGTTTACAACTGTGCCCGTGCGGTGATCGACACCATGGTGGAGCAGGGCGGCGGCGTGATTCTGAACGCGTCCTCGGTGGTGGGCGTCTACGGCAACTTCGGCCAGACCAACTACGCTGCGTCCAAGTTCGGCGTTATTGGCTTCGTCAAAACCTGGGCCAAGGAATTGGGCAAAAAAGGCATTCGCGCCAACGCGGTGTGCCCGGGCTTCGTTGCCACCCCCATCCTGCAATCGATGCCGGAGAAGGTGATTCAGGCGATGGAGGACAAAGTGCCGATGCGGCGCATGGCCGATCCGACCGAGATCGCCAACGTCTACGCCTTCCTGGCGTCCGACGAAGCCAGCTACATCAACGGCGCGGCCATTGAAGTGACTGGCGGCCTGACGCTCTGAATTCTTCGCGCCCGCACGTGAAAACGCCCCGATATCGGGGCGTTTTGCTTTGTCGGGCCACGGAGGCTTCAATCCTCGCTGTCCGGGTCCCGGGCCAGCAGAGCGGCTTCGACTTCGCGTCGGTGCAAATGCGGCGCGAACAGCTCGATAAAGGTGTAGGCGAAGCCGCGCAGATAGGCGTCCTTGCGGATGCCGATCTTGGTCGTGGACGGTTCGAACAGATGGCTGGCGTCCAGCAATTGCAGATTGACGTCGCGCTCCGGTTCGTAAGCCATGCTGGCGATGATGCCTATGCCCAGTCCCAGGCCGACATAGGTCTTGATCACGTCGGTGTCGATCGCGGTCAGCACCACGTTGGGCGCCAGGCCCTGGTCGGCGAAAGCTTTGTTGATCTTGGAGCGGCCGGCGAAGGCGAAGTCGTAGGTGACGATGGGGTAGCGGGCGATGTCCGCCAGCGTCAACGGGCGATCCAACTTTGTCAGCTCATGTCCTTCCTGCACCACGATGGAACGGTTCCATTCGTAGCAGGGCAGCATCGCCAATTCTTTGTACAAAGCGATGCCTTCGGTGGCGATGGCGAGGTCGGCTTCGCCGGACACCACCATTTCGCAGATCTGGGTGGGGCTCCCCTGCTTGATCGACAGCCTCACTTTGGGGTAACGTCGAACGAATTCGGCGATGGCCGGCGGCAGCGCGTAGCGTGCTTGGGTGTGCGTGGTGGCGATGGTCAGCGCGCCTTCCGCCTCTTTGGAGAATTCGTCGCCCACCCGTTTCAGATTCTGCGCTTCGCGCAGAATGCGCTCCGAGATGCGCAGCACCTCTTTGCCCGGCTCGGACACTGAAACCACCCGCTTGCCGTTGCGGATGAAGACCTGGATGCCCAACTCATCCTCCAGCAGCCGGATCTGCTTGGAAATGCCCGGCTGCGAGGTGTGCAGTTTTTCCGCGGCTTCCGAGACGTTCAGCCCTTGCTTGGCCACCTCCACCAAGTAACGCAGTTGTTGCAGCTTCATGCGACGCCATCCTCTATAAAACCTGTAGTAATTAAATACTAACACAATATTCTTTTCAGTTTATAAGCGGCTTGGGTAGGATTGTCATGAAATTTCCTGCCTGGAGTCTCTGATGAGCCTGGAAGCAAAACTGGACGCCACCGTCGCCTGCCTCAGGACGATCGCCGCCGCGCATCCGGACGCCGTGCTGGCCAACAGCTACGGCGCGGAGGACATGGTGCTGACCGATCTGATCGCCCGTCTGGGTCTGGGCATAGCGGCCTTTAGCCTGGACACCGGCCGCCTGCCGGCGGAAACCTACGATCTGATGCAACGGGTGGAAGAGCGCTACCCCAGCCACCCAGTTGCCGTGTATTTCCCTCAGGCCGCCGCGGTGGAGCAGTACGTCGGTCTCCATGGCATCAACGGCTTTTACCGCAGCGTGGACGCGCGCAAGTCCTGTTGCCAGGTACGCAAGCTGGAGCCGCTGCGGCGCGCGCTGGCCGGGCGGTCCGCCTGGATCACGGGGTTGCGGCGCGAACAGTCGCCGACGCGTCAGGACCTGCAGGTCAGCGAATACGACGCCGACAACGGCCTGCAAAAATTCAGCCCGCTGCTGGACTGGAGCGAGCGTGATGTCTGGGACTACCTGCGCGCGCACGAAGTGCCCTACAACGCCCTGCATGACCGCCATTATCCTTCCATCGGCTGCGCGCCCTGTACCCGGGCCATTTCGGTGGGGGAGGATGTCCGAGCTGGACGCTGGTGGTGGGAAAACCCCGATTCCAAGGAGTGCGGCCTGCACGTCAAGGCCAGCCCGTTGAAACGTCCGGCATAGCGCCGTCTGAAAGAGCACCATGTATCAATATGATGAAGTCGATCACCGCATCGTCCGCGAGCGCGTGGTCCAGTTCCGCGATCAGACCCGGCGCTATCTGGCCGGTGAGCTGAGCGAGGACGAGTTTCGCCCGCTGCGCCTGATGAACGGCCTGTACGTGCAGCGCCACGCGCCGATGCTGCGCGTCGCCATTCCCTACGGCCATCTGCGCAGCGGCCAGCTGCGCAAGTTGGCCGACATCGCCCGTCGCTACGATAAGGGCTATGGCCATTTCACCACCCGCCAGAACATTCAGTTCAACTGGCCGGAACTGGCGCGGGTGCCGGATATCCTGGAGGAGCTGTCCACGGTGGAAATGCATGCGATCCAGACTTCGGGCAACTGCGTGCGCAACACCACCACCGACGCCTTCGCCGGCGTGGCCGGCGACGAACTGCTGGACCCGCGGCCCTGGTGCGAGATCATCCGCCAGTGGAGCACGCTGCACCCCGAGTTCACCTTCCTGCCGCGCAAATTCAAGATAGCGGTGTCCGGCAGCGTGGAAGACCGCGCCGCTACCCGCGTGCACGACATCGGCCTGCACGTGGTGCGCAACGCGGCCGGAGAAGTGGGCTTCCGCGTGATGGTGGGCGGCGGCCTGGGACGTACTCCCATCGTCGGCGACGTGGTCAAGGATTTTTTGCCCACGCCGCACCTGCTGACCTATCTGGACGCGGTGCTGCGGGTTTACAACCGCTTTGGCCGTCGCGACAACAAGTACAAGGCGCGCATCAAGATTCTGGTCAAGGCGATGACGGTGGAGGGCTTTGCCGCCAAGGTCGAGGACGAATGGCTGCATATCAAGGGCGGCCCTGCCACCTTGCGTGACGAGGACGTCGCGCATTACGCTAGCTTCTTCACTGACCCGCCGTATCAGACGCTGCCGGCCAATCCCCCCGAACTGCGAGCTCCGCTCGAAGAGGACAAAGGCTTCGCCCGTTGGGCGGAGCGCAATACCCGCGCCCACAAGCGGCCGGGCTATCGCTCGGTGGTGCTGTCGCTGAAGCGCGCCGGCGTGCCGCCCGGCGACATCAGCGCGGAGCAGATGGACGCTGCGGCGGATTTGGCCGACCGCTTCGGCTTCGGCGAACTGCGCGTCGCCCACGAACAGAACCTGGTGCTGCCGGACGTGCCGGAGAAGGATTTGCACGCGCTGTGGCTGCTGGCGCGCGAGCACGGCTTCGCCACCCCCAATATCGGCCTGCTCACCGACATCATCTGCTGTCCGGGCGGCGACTTCTGCTCGCTGGCCAACGCGCGCTCTATCCCGGTGGCGGAGGCGATTCAGCAAACCTTCGAGGACATGGACTATCTGTACGACCTCGGCGACATTGACTGCAATTTCTCCGGCTGCATGAACGCCTGCGGCCATCACCACATCGGCAACATCGGCATCCTCGGCGTCGACAAGAACGGGGAGGAGTGGTACCAGATCACGCTGGGCGGCAGCCAGGGCAGCGCCACCAGCATAGGAAAGGTGATAGGGCCCTCGTTCGCCCAGGCCGACGTGCCCAAGGCTTTCACCACCATCATGAGCGTCTACCTGGAACAACGCGGTCCGGGCGAGCGCTTCATCGAAACCGTGCGCCGCATCGGCATCGAACCCTTCAAGGAGCGGGTATATGCCAAACATCATTAAACAGGGACAAGTCCGGCCGGACGATTGGAATCTGCTGCGCCAGGATGAAAACGGCCAGTTGCCGGAAACCGCGGCGGGCGGCAATGTGATCGTGCCGCTATCCGATTGGCTGGAGCGGCGCGCGTTCTGGCGCAGCCATGCCGCGCGGGTGGGCGTCTGGCTAGGGCCGGACGAGGATCCCGCGCGACTACTGGCCGATTTGCCAGAGCTGGAGCTGATCGCCGTCGATTTTCCGGCCTTTACCGATGGCCGCGGCTACAGTCATGCCCGCTTGCTGCGTGAGCGTTACGGCTACCGTGGGGAACTGCGCGCGATTGGGGATGTCTGGCAAGACTTACTGCACTCCATGGCGCAAGTCGGTTTTGATGCATTCGCCATTAAGGACGGCAAGGCGCTGGAATCTTCGCTGGATAGTTTTAATACTTTTAGCGAAAACTATCAGGCTACTGTGCTGAATCCGCTGCCACTGTTTCGTAGGCGCGTCACATCGCTGTAATGTGTGGTTTATGCGAGACAGAGGCCACAAAAAAACGCTTTTTTTGACGTTTTTTTGCAACGGATTGCTCTCAATCTGTGGCGTCCTAAGTTGACATGGGGTTGCAGCGTTTCTATAGTGCGGGTTAACTGCATAAACACAGTTTGCAGATCACCCTGTTGTTTGCAGTAAAATTGTTCGTGTGGTCTTTGCGTCAGCCCGCATTGCTACCCATTTTATAGATTAAAGAGGGAATAACATGACTAAACAGCTGAAACTGAGCGCCCTGGTTGCTGCTCTGTTGGTTTCCGCTAGCGCTTTTGCTGCTAAACCTGGCTATGCCGTTGACCAGTCCACCGAATCCGTGACTCGCAACAACTATGGCGAGTGCTGGAGAACCAACTTCTTCGACAAGGCTAAAGACGGCCTGGTTGAATGTGGCGATCGCGAAGCTGCCAAGCCGGTAGCAGAAGCTCCGAAGCCGGTGCTGGTTTCCGAAAAAGAAAAAGTCACCCTGTCCGCTAAAGTGCTGTTCGACTTCGACAAGGCCAAGCTGCGCGCTGACGCCAAGAACGAACTGGACCCGCTGGTTGAAAAGCTGAAAGCCAATGCTGGCAAAGGCTACCTGAAGTCCGTTGAAGTTGCTGGCTACACCGACTTCATGGGTTCCGCCGCTTACAACAACCGTCTGTCGCAAGAGCGCGCCGACGCAGTTAAAGGCTACTTCGTAGCCGCCGGCGTTCCGGCCGACAAAGTGACCTCCGTAGGTCGCGGCGCCGCCGAAGCCAAGATGACTGCCGAGTGCAAGGCCAAATTCCCGAAATACCAGAAGAAAGGTTCCAAGCAGAACCTGGCTATCAAGGAATGCATCGAGTCTGATCGTCGCGTTGAGCTGACCATCGACGCGGTTAAAGAGTCCCTGGTTGAGAAGAAGTAATCTCGATTAGCTGCTCTGTTCAAAAAGCCCCGCAAGATTGCGGGGCTTTTTGCATAGTACCGCGGATAGCCGGCTCTGTTTGTCGTTGCCGGCCCAATTGCGTTTCATGTATGGACGCTATCCGTAGCTGGCAGATACAATCGAAGGTTTTCAGGACGCAATAAGACCAGCACATGCAGGTATTTTTTGGAGATCCGCGGCGTTATCAGCTGCCAGCCTGCGCCTTGACCATCGGCAATTTCGACGGCGTGCACCTTGGCCATCAGAAAATGCTGCAGCGTCTGCGGCTGGAAGCCGACGCCCGAGGCCTGCCGACGGCCCTGTTGACCTTTGAGCCCCATCCGCGGGAGTTCTTCGCGCGCGACAATCCGCCGGGCCGCTTGTCCACGCTGCGCGACAAACTGGCGTTTTTGCAGCGGCTGGGCCTGGTCGACTATGTGTTCGTCTATCGCTTCAACCGCGGCTTCGCCGGCATGTCGGCGTCGGATTTCATCGACAAGGTTCTGGTCCTGGGGCTGCAGACCAAGTATTTGCTGATCGGCGACGACTTCCAGTTCGGCGCCAAGCGGCAGGGCCATTTTGAGATGCTGAGCTCCTGTCCCCATTTCGTCACCGAGGCGATGCCGACGGTGTTGGCCATGGGCGAACGCGCCTCCAGCACCTTGGTGCGAGAGCGGCTGGCCGCAGGCGACCTGAGCGGTGCGGAAAGCCTGCTGGGGCGCGAGTATCAGATTTCCGGTCGTGTGGTGCATGGCAAGAAGCTGGGCCGCACCATAGGCTTTCCCACGGCCAACATCCATCTGCCGCATTTGCGTCCGGCCTTGCAGGGCGTATTCGTCGTGCAGGCGGAAACCGCCGACGGCGTGTTGGGCGGCGTGGCCAGCCTGGGTTTGAACCCGACGGTCAGCGACACACCGGACTACAAACTGGAAGTGCATCTGTTCGATTTCGCTGGCGATCTCTACGGGCAGCGGCTGACGGTGCGATTCCTGAAGAAACTGCGCGACGAGGCGCGGTATGATGATTTATCGGCGCTGATCGCTCAGATTGAAAAAGACGCGGGCAGCGCCAAGACCTATTTGACAAGTTTGCAGCGAGAGCAGGCATGAGCATCGATTATCGTAAAACCGTAAACCTGCTGGATACACCCTTCGCCATGCGCGGGGATCTGGCCAAACGCGAACCGGCCTGGGTCAAGCGCTGGCAGGAAGAGAAGCGCTACGACAAGCTGCGCAAGCTCTCCGCCGGCCGTCCCAAGTTCATCCTGCACGACGGTCCTCCGTACGCCAACAACGACATCCACCTGGGCCACGCGGTCAACAAGGTGTTGAAGGACATCATTGTCCGCTCCAAGACGCTGGCCGGTTTCGACGCCCCTTATGTGCCGGGCTGGGACTGCCACGGCCTGCCCATCGAACTGATGGTGGAGAAGCTGCACGGCAAGGACATTCCCGCCGCCAAGTTTCGCGAACTGTGTCGCGAATACGCGAAAGAGCAGGTGGCGCGCCAGAAGAAGGGCTTCATTCGCCTTGGCGTGCTGGGCGATTGGGACAATCCCTATCTGACCATGGATTTCAAGACCGAGGCCGATATCGTGCGGACCCTCGGCAAGATCTTCGAGAACGGCTATCTGAGCAAGGGCGAGAAGCCGGTGCACTGGTGCATCGAATGCGGCTCGTCGCTGGCCGAGGCCGAAGTGGAATACGAAGACAAAGTGTCGCCGGCGATCGATGTCGGCTTCAAGGTGCTTGACGCCGACAAGGCTTCGGCCGCCTTCGATGCTGACGCTTCCGGCGCGATGGCCGTAATCTGGACCACCACGCCGTGGACGCTGCCGGCCAACCAGGCCGTCGCCGCCGGCGCCAATCTGGATTATCAGTTGATCGACACCCCCAAGGGCAAGCTGATCCTGGGCAAGGATCTGGTCGAGTCGGCGATGAAGCGCTATGGCATCGAAGAGTTCCGCGTGCTGGGCGAAGCCAAGGGCGAGGCGCTGGAGCGGATTCAGTTGAGCCATCCGTTCTACGACCGCCAGGTGCCGGTGATTCTGGGCGACCACGTGACCACCGACGCGGGTACCGGCTTGGTGCACACCGCGCCGGCCCATGGTCTGGAAGACTTCCAGGCCGGCTTGCAGTACAAACTGCCGGTGGCCAACCCGGTGGCCGACGACGGGCGCTACAAGAGCACCACCGAACTGTTCGCCGGCATGCTGGTATGGGACGCCAACCCGCGCGTGATCGAAACCCTGGAAGAGCGCGGCACGCTGGTGCACAAGGCCAAGCTGGAGCATAGCTATCCGCATTGCTGGCGCCACAAGACGCCGATCATCTTCCGTGCCACGCCGCAGTGGTTCATCAGCATGGACCGCCAGGCTAATGGCGGCGAGACGCTGCGCGAGATCAGCCAGCGCGCCGTCGATGCCACCGAGTTCTTCCCGGCCTGGGGCCGCGCGCGTTTGGACGCGATGATCAAGAACAGCCCCGACTGGTGCGTGTCGCGCCAGCGAAACTGGGGCGTGCCGATGACTTTCTTCATCCACAAGGAGTCGGGCGAGCTGCATCCGCGTTCCGTCCAACTGCTGGAAGAAGTGGCGCTGCGCATTGAACAGCAGGGCATCGAAGCCTGGTTCAGCCTGGACGCCAAGGAGTTGCTGGGCGAAGAAGCCGAGCAATACCGCAAGCTCTCCGACACTCTGGATGTGTGGTTCGATTCCGGCTCCACCCACTTCGCGGTGCTGAAGCAGCGCCCGGAGCTGGCCTGGCCGGCGGACCTGTACCTGGAAGGCTCGGACCAGCATCGCGGCTGGTTCCAGTCCTCGCTGAAAACCGGTTGCGCCACCATAGGCCGCGCGCCGTACAAGCAGCTCTTGACCCACGGCTTCACCGTGGACGACAAGGGCTACAAGATGTCCAAGTCGCGCGGCAACGGCATTGCGCCGGAAGAGATCTGCGGCACCTTGGGCGCCGACATCCTGCGTCTGTGGGTGGCCAGCGCTGACTACTCCGGCGATATGTCGCTGTCGCAGGAAATCTTGAAGCGCACAACGGAAAGCTATCGCCGTCTGCGCAATACCATACGCTTCCTGCTGTCCAATCTGTCGGATTTCGACCCGCTTGAACACGCCGTTCCGCTGGCCAATATGGTGGAACTGGACCAGTACGCGTTGCTGCGCGCCCGTGAAGTGCAGGAGAAGGCGGCGGGTGAACTGTACTCGCGCTATGCCTTCCACCATGTGGTGCAGGAAGTGGTGGGCTATTGCTCCGAGGATCTGGGCGCCTTCTATCTGGATGTGATCAAGGACCGTTTGTACACCACCAAGGCGGACAGCCATGCGCGCCGCAGCGCCCAGACCGCGCTGTACCACATCACCCGCAGCTTGCTGCTGCTGGTGGCGCCCATCCTGTGCTTCACCGCCGACGAGGCGTGGAACGTGCTGGTGGACAGCGAGGAAGAGTCGCCGCTGTATCACGTCTGGCATGAATTCCCGGCCCAGTCCGCCGAGCGCGAAGCGGCCTTGTCCGCCAAGTGGCTGGCCATTCGCGAACTGCGCGCTCAGGTCAACAAGCAGATCGAAGCGCTGCGCAGCGCCGATCAGCTGGGCTCCTCGTTGCAGGCGGAGATCGAGATCGAAGCCGACGGCGAGCTGTTGCAGTGGCTGAACGCCTTGGGCGATGAACTCAAGTTCGTGCTGATTGTCTCTAAAGCCAGCGTCAAGCAAGGCGAGCAAACCCGCGTCAGCGTGGCGTCGTCGACGCAGCAGAAGTGCGAGCGTTGCTGGCACTACCGCGCAGACGTCGGCAGCCATGCCGGCCACGGCGCGGTGTGCGGTCGTTGCGTGGACAATATCGACGGCAAGGGCGAGACGCGCCGCTTCGCCTGATCCGCGTTGACGACGCGGCGGCACGGCCGGGCCGGAAGGATGGGAGCGCTCAGCATTCCCGACTTCCGGCGCTTTGATATAGAGTGCGCGGAGTTCCGCTTCGCGTCGTGGAAAGGTCTGATGGAATCTGCAATGACTATGCCCAAGGCCAAACAATGGCCGAAGTGGTTTGCGCTGGCGGCGGTAATCGTGTTGCTGGATCAATTGTCCAAGATCTATTTCAACGGCAATTACCAGTACGGCGAAGTCCGGGAAGTCATTCCCGGCTTTTTCGGTTTTACCTTGCTGTACAATCCGGGCGCGGCGTTCAGCTTTCTGCACGACGCCGGCGGCTGGCAGAAGTATCTGTTCTCGGGCCTGGCTTTCGCCGTGTCCGGCTGGCTGGGCTGGAATATCTTCAAGAACCGCTTTAGCGGGCTGATGAATCTGGCCGCGGCTTTCATCATGGGCGGCGCGCTTGGCAATGTGATCGACCGCATCGTCCACGGCCATGTGATCGATTTCATCCAGGTGCATTACTACAGCAGCTGGTCGTACCCGGCCTTCAATCTGGCGGACTCCTTCATTTGCGTGGGAGCCGCCCTGATGGTGCTGGATAGTTTCAGAAAGCCGCGCGCCTGAGCGCAGCGGCTTGAGCAAGGATTTGTGATGACGAAGACCATCATGCTGGCCAACCCGCGCGGTTTCTGCGCAGGCGTGGACCGGGCCATCGCCATCGTCGAGCGGGCGATTGAACTGTACGGCGCGCCGATCTATGTGCGTCATGAAGTGGTGCACAACCGTTTTGTCGTCGAGAACCTGCGCGCCAAGGGCGCGGTGTTCATTGAGGAATTGAAGGATGTGCCCAGAGGCAGCACCCTGGTGTATTCCGCTCATGGCGTGCCGCAGTCGGTGCGCGAAGAGGCCGCGGCTTTGGGCCTGCAGGTGTTCGACGCCACCTGTCCCCTGGTGACCAAGGTGCATGTCGAAGTCAAGCGCATGAACAAGGCGGGCATGGAGATCGTTATGATCGGCCACGCCGGCCACCCCGAGGTGGAGGGCACCATGGGCCAGGTGGACGGCGGCATGTATCTGGTGGAAAACGTCGCCGACGTCGCCGGTTTGCAGGTGCGCAACCCGGCGGCCTTGTCCTACGTCAGCCAGACCACGCTGTCGGTGGATGAGACCCGCGACATCATCGCCGCGTTGAAGGCACGTTTCCCGGAGATCTCCAGCCCGAAAAAAGACGATATCTGCTACGCCACTCAAAATCGGCAGGACGCGGTGAAGGTGCTGGCCGACGAATGCGACATCGTGGTGGTGGTGGGGTCGCCCAATAGCTCCAACTCCAACCGCTTGCGCGAAGTGGCCGCGCTCAAGGGCGTGGACGCCTATATGGTGGACAACTCCGGTCAATTGGAGGAAGCCTGGTTCGCCGGCAAGCGGCGCGTGGGCGTCACCGCCGGAGCCAGCGCGCCGGAGGTGCTGGTGCAGGCGGTGATAGACCAGATCAAGGCTTTCGGCGCGGACAGCGTCAGCGAGCTGGACGGTGTGGAGGAGAACACGGTGTTTGCGTTGCCGCCGGCGCTGCGCGAAGACAAGCGCGCCTGAGCCCGCCCGGCGGCCTCGACGCCAAACCAGCCCCGTGGTCCCCCGCGGGGCTTTTTCATGTTCGCGCGGGGGAGCGATCCTGTGTTGAGGGCAGGGGTATTGAAAAGTCCGGGACAGCCCTTATCTGATGCGCATCGTTGACCAACTCTTGTGATAAGTCACCATGAGCGCATTGAAAGAAACCCTGGGTTTTCAGACCGAAGTCAAGCAGCTGCTGCAGCTGATGATCCACTCCTTGTATTCCAACAAGGAGATCTTCCTGCGTGAACTGATTTCCAACGCTTCCGACGCCGCCGACAAGCTGCGTTTCGAAGGTTTGGCCAAGCCCGAGCTGTTCGAAAACGAGCCTGAGCTGAAGATCACCATCGGCTACGACGCCGAGGCGCGCACGCTGACCATCGCCGACAACGGCATCGGCATGAGCCGCGACGAAGTCATAGCCAATATCGGCACCATCGCCAAGTCCGGCACCAAGGCCTTTTTCGAGCAGTTGTCCGGCGACGCCAAGAAAGACGCCAACCTGATTGGTCAGTTCGGTGTCGGCTTCTACTCCGCCTTTATCGTGGCCGATAAAGTCACGCTGACCACCCGCCGCGCCGGCGACGCCGCCGACTCCGCCACTCGCTGGGAATCCGAGGGCGCCGGCGAATACACGTTGGAGCAAGTGGAGAAGGCCGGCCGCGGCACGGAAATCGTGCTGCACCTGAAGGAGGGCGAGGACGAACTGCTGAACGACTGGAAGCTGAAAGGCATCGTTCGCAAGTACTCCGACCACATCTCGATCCCGATTGAGATGAAAAAGGGCAATAGCTACGGCGAAAACGGCGAAGTCATCGTCAGCGACGAGATGGAAGCCGTGAACTCCGCTTCCGCGCTGTGGACCCGCGGCAAGAGCGAGATCAGCGAAGAGCAGTACAAGGAGTTCTACAAGCATGTGGCTCACGACTTCACCGACCCGCTGGCCTGGAGCCACGCTCGCGTTGAGGGCCGCCAGGAATACACCGAACTGTTGTACATCCCGTCGCGCGCGCCCTTCGACTTGTTCGATCGCGAGCGCAAACAGGGCGTCAAACTCTATGTGCGCCGCGTCTTCATCATGGAAGACACCGAGAAGCTGATGCCGCACTACCTGCGTTTCGTGCGCGGGGTGATAGACAGCAACGACCTGCCGCTGAACGTGTCGCGCGAGATCCTGCAAGAAAGCAAGGACATCGACGCCATCCGCAACGGCTGCGTCAAGAAAGTGCTGGGCCTGCTGGAAGACCTTGCCGCCAATCAGCCGGAAAAATACGCCGAGTTCTGGCAAGAGTTCGGCCAAGTGCTGAAAGAGGGCGTCGGCGAGGATATGGCCAACAAGGAACGTATCGCCAAGCTGCTGCGTTTCGTCTCCACCGCGTCCGAAGGCACTGAGCCGACGGTGACGCTGAGCGACTACGTCGCCCGGATGAAGGAAGGCCAGGACAAGATCTACTACATCACCGCCGATACCCTGGCCGCGGCCAAGAACAGCCCGCACCTGGAAGTGTTCAAGAAGAAGGGCGTCGAGGTGCTGTTGCTGACCGATCGCGTAGACGAGTGGGTGGTGGGCTCGCTGTTCGAGTTCGACGGCAAGGCGCTGCAGTCCGTGGCCAAGGGCGCGCTGGATTTGGGCGCGCTGGAAGACGAAGCCGACAAGGAAGCGCAAAAGCAGGTGGAGGAAAGCGCCAAGCCGGTGGTGGAGAAAGTGCAGAAAGCCTTGGCCGACCGGGTCAAGGAAGTGCGCGCCACCGCCCGCCTGACCGAGAGCCCGGCCTGCCTGGTAGCCGGCGAGCATGATATGAGCGCCCACTTGGAGCGCATGTTGAAAGCGGCGGGGCAGAAGGTGGAGGCTAGCAAGCCCACGCTGGAGATCAACCCCGAGCACGTGCTGGTGAAAAAACTGGCCGACGAGGCCGACGAGGCCCGCGCCAGCGATCTGGCCCAGGTGCTGTACGATCAGGCCTTGCTGGCCGAAGGCGGCAAGCTGGAAGACCCGGCGGCCTTCGTCAAGCGCATCAACAAGCTGATGCTGGAGCTGTCGGCTTAAGCCTGAGACCGCTCCGATCGGAATGCCCCGCCGCGCGCGGGGCATTTTTTTTGCGCTGGCAATAATGCCGCGCCAAAAATCATGGCTGGGCGTATCATCGGCGGCTTCTCTCTCGCTATGACTTGGTCATGATGGAACTGTCGCTGATTCACGCCTTGCCGGAAGGCCCCTGGCTGACATTGGACCTCAAGGCGGTCCAGGCGCAATGGGAGACGCTGGCGGCGCAGCCGGCCGCCCTCGCCGCGGACAAGGCCGGCCAGTGGCTGGAGCAATGGCGGCGCTCGGCCCTGGCGCCGGCGGAACGCCTGCAGCTCTTGCAGGCGCTGCGGGCGCCGTTGGCCGCGCTGGTTGCCAGGCTGGAGCGCGCGGCGGCGCGGCAGGAATTGTCCTGCACCCCGGAGGCGCGCGCCGCATTGCAATCGGCCCGCCAATTGCTGCGGCAATGGCATGAGCAGTGCAAGCTGCTGGCTCAGGCATTCAGCGCGCAGGAAGCCGGCCGTTTTTCCAGTTCTCGTCCGCGGTTGGAGGCTCTGCAACTGGCGTTGGCGAGCGGCTACGATTTGCTGGCGCTGCACGCGCGCAGCTACGCGCCGTTGCACAAGGGCTTCTGGCGGGATTGCCACCGTTTGTACGCCTACGCGCTGGCCCAGGGCTGGGAGGGGCGGCAGGCGGCGGGGGGCGTGGCGGCGCCTGGGCTTAGCTACCGCCGGCTGATGTTGTTGGGTTTGACCGCCAGCAACCGGCTGGAGACGGCCAAGATCGCCTTGCTGCTGCAATGGCTGGAGCAGCATGCCGGCTTGCTGCGCGTGGAGCAGTTGGATCAGCCGCTGGGGGACGACGGCGCGCTCGCTTTCCGCGCCGACGCCGACCGGCCGGCGCGCTTCTGCGCCGAGCTGGATCTGGACGGCGACGGCGTGTGGTGGCGACTGGACGCCGGTCGTTTGTTGGAACGCTTGGATGAATTGAGCCGCCAGCGCCAGCGACAGGGATTGGACGGCGGCCACGAAGCCTGGTTGCTGGCGCGTTTGCGTCAGGAGTGGGGGGCGCCGCCTCGTCGGCGGCACGTCAGGCTGCGCCGGCTCAGCGTCGAAACCGTCGAGCTGGTCAGCTTGTTGCCGCGTTGCTGGCGGCTGGCCGCCGGCGAGCCGGCTGACGGAGAACTGGAGCCCTGCCGTTTGCAGATCAGCAACCTCAGCGCTTCCGGCCTGTTGCTGCAGGGAGAGTCCTTGCAACAACCCTTGCGCGCCGGCGAGGTGGTCATGTTGCGCCGCCGCGGTTTCGGCTGGCAATTGGGCCTAGTGCGCTGGGTCAGCTTCGGGGGGGAGGACATGCAGACCGAGTGCGGGGTCGAGTTCATCGGCAAACGACCGCAGGCGGTTGAAGTCGCCGCGGTCACCAGCCACGCGGCGGGAGGCTTCGAGCCGGCGTTGCGCATGCAGGCCGAGCGGCATTTCCGCCACTCCGGCATTTTGGTGTTGCCGGGCCGTTTATATCAGGCTTTACGGCCGTTTCATCTGCGGGGCGCCGATGGCGAATGTCGGGTGCGCGCGGTGCGCTTATTGCAGCAGACCGCGCATTATCAATTTGTGGAGATCAAGATAGACGAGCTGCTGCCCGCCGACGCGCAGGCTTGAACGGCGGGCAGGGCGGCGGGCAAGTTCCGCCACGCAGCCGGCCAGTGCTGGTATCCTTGCCGCCATGAGCAAGCCCCCCCTTCCCGAGGCCGGATCTTCGGCCGACGATTTTCAGCTGACCGCGCCGGAATTGCCGCCCAGCGTGCCGATTGCGCACGTGTTCGGCCAGCCTGTGCTGGAAGTGCCGCAGGATTTATTCATCCCGCCGGACGCGCTGCAAGTGATTCTGGACAGTTTCGAAGGCCCTCTGGACCTGCTGCTTTACCTGATCCGCAAGCAGAACCTGGATGTGCTGAACATTCCGATGGCGGAGATCACCGTCCAGTACATGGCCTATATCGATGCGATGCGCGATGGGCGTTTGGAATTGGCCGCCGAATATCTGCTGATGGCGGCGCTGCTGATCGAGATCAAGTCTCGGCTGCTGCTGCCCAGGCCGCAGTTGGACGAGGAGGGCGAGCCGGATGATCCGCGCGCCGAATTGGTGCGCCGCTTGCTGGAGTACGAGCAGATGAAGCTGGCGGGGCTGGAGCTGGACAAGTTGCCGCAGGCCGATCGAGACTTCGCCTGGCTGGCGGTCTTGATCGAACAGTCTGCCGAGCAGCGGCTGCCCGACGTCAGCCCGGCGGATCTGCGCCAAGCGTGGATGGCGATTCTGTCGCGCGCGCGCCACTACCGCCACCATAAGGTGGAGAAGGATGAATTGTCGGTGCGCGAGCAGATGAGCTGGATTCTGCGCTACCTGGACGGCCGCGAGTACGTGCCTTTCGAGGAGTTGTTCGACGCGGACAAGGGCGTCGCCCACCTGGTGGTTAACTTCATCGCGGTGCTGGAGCTGGTCAAGGAGGGCTTGGTCAAGGTCAGCCAGGAGGCGCCGTATCAGCCCATTTACGTGAGGATAGCGCTGGTTTGAAAGTGGGGGCGCGCCGATTTGCACTTGATGTTGGCGCGGCAGCGATTAGGATACAGGTATCCATTGCGAGAGCATGCCATGCACATTGAAGCGGCCGACCAGAAACATCTGCCAGCCTATCGTCCTTTTTTCCTGGCCTGTCATGAGGAAGGGCTGGATTATTACCGCCGCGCCGGATCGGACCCGGACGCCTGGCTTGGACAATTGCTGCAACACGCCGAAGGGCGAGCGCTGCCCGAAGGCTGGGTGCCGTGCCGCACCTGGTTTCTGATCAACGGCCGCACCGAGATCATCGGCGCGATCCGACAGCGGCTGGCGGACAGCGCGCTGATTGTGGAGCGCATCGGCCATATTGCTTTCGAAGTGCTGCCGGCTTGGCGAGGCCATGGTTACGGCCGGGTGCTGTTGCAATATGTGCAGACGCTGGGCGAGAAGCCCGCGCATGGGAATTGGGTGTTGGTTTGCCCGGCGGACCGGCCTGCCGCGGTGCGCACGGTGGAAGCCTGCGGCGGCCAGTTGCTGGAAACGATGGAGAACGGAGGGCGAGCGTTCCGGCGTTACAGCCTGACCGCGCTGGCGGCTTGGGACGACATGGCGGAAGGATTAATTTAGCTCCGGACGGAGAGTTCATGTAGAATGTCCGGTTTCCTGCGCAAACGTGTTTCGGCTTCACGGCTCAATGTCCACCATCACCGACCTAAAATACCTGAAGATCGTGCTGGAGACGGCGTTACTGACCGCGCAGGAACCTCTGTCGGTTGCCATGCTCAAAAAGCTGTTCACCGAAGAGGTGAAAGCCGCGTTGATCAACGACATCCTCGACGATATCCAGAGCGACTGGAGAGGCAAGGGCGTCGAACTGGTCAAATTGGCGTCGGGATGGCGCTTTCGCGCCCGAGCGGAGTTCACGCCATACTTGAACCGCTTGAACCCGGAAAAGCCGCCGCGTTACTCGCGCGCGGTAATGGAAACCTTGGCGATCATCGCCTACAAACAACCTGTGACCCGTGGCGATATCGAAGCGATACGCGGCGTATCGGTGTCCACCGGCGTGATGCAGACTCTGCTGGAACGCGGCTGGATCGAAGTCATCGGCCACAAGGACGTACCCGGCAGGCCGGGCTTATATGCCACTACCCGAAAATTCCTGGACGACTTGGGCTTTGTCTCGCTCAAGGATCTGCCGCCATTGGCGGAGCTGGGAAGCCTGGTAGTGCCCGAGGCGGCGCCTCGGGATCAAGGCCCGGCAGCGGCCACAGACGACATCCCCCTCGACGATGAGGCGGATAATTTCGAGCCCATCGCAGAATAACATCGACATTCTGCAGGTTGCTCGCACGGAAAGAGCAAAGCACATATGTCTAAAGGACAACGCAATCACGCCCGCCAGCCGGTGGCGCGTGTCAAAGGTCGCGAAACTTCCCAACCGCGCCAGCCGGCCAACGGCGGCGTTCAGCCGCGCGGCAAGACCCAAGGTGGCCTGATCAAGAGCCGCAGCGGCCAGGCGGATCCCAGCGGCCGTCAGGGCCAGCCCGGCGGCAAAGGCCGCAGCGGCGGCCAGGGCGGCCAGGGCGGCCAGGGTGGCCGCACCCCGCGCGACGCCTACGGCAACCCGCTGATGCACGAGGGCACGCCGCTGTTCAAACTGAGCCGCCGCGAGCAGGAACAGCAAAGGATGCAGCAAGCGCAAGGCCGCAACAAACCCGTCTACCAGCGCGACAGCAACGGGGATATCAACGGCAATGTGGCGCTGGATCACGAACGCCGCTTCGGCAACAAAAACGCCGCCGCGCCGGCCGGCCAGCCGGCCGCGGGCAAGAACGGCGCGCCGCCGCGTCAGGGCAAGCCCGACGGCGGCAAGCAACTGGTGCAAAAAGCCAAGAAACTGCGTTTGCGCAGCCCCAACCAAGACATCAAGGACAAGGCCAAGCGTTTGCGCGAAGTCCGCGTGGATCTGGACGATATCGAACCGGTGCGACTGCAAAAAGCGCTGGCGGCGTCCGGCGTCGGCTCGCGTCGCGAAATGGAAGAATGGATCGAAGCCGGCCAGGTCACCGTCAACGGCAAGAAAGCCAGCCTGGGCGACCGCGTCGGTCCGCGCGACCGCGTGATGGTGAAGGGCGACCAGATCAAGTTGAAATGGCCGGACCGTCTGCCGCGCGTGATCATGTATCACAAGGAAGAAGGCGAAATCGTCAGCCGTGACGATCCGGAAGGCCGCGTCACGGTGTTCGACCGTTTGCCGCAGGCCAAGTCCAGCCGCTGGGTGGCGATAGGCCGTCTGGACGTCAATACTTCGGGTCTGTTGCTGATCACCACCAGCGGCGAACTGGCCAACCGCATGATGCACCCCAGCTTCGAAGTGGAGCGCGAGTACTCGGTGCGCGTGTTGGGCGAACTGACGCCGGAAATCATGAAGCAGATGGTGGCCGGCGTGGAACTGGAAGACGGTGAAGCGCGTTTTGACCGCGTCTTCCAGAAAGGCGGCCCGGAAGAGGCGGCCAACCAATGGTTCAACGTGGTGATCAAGGAAGGCCGCAATCGCGAAGTGCGTCGCATGTTCGAGCACTTCGGCTTGACGGTCAGCCGGCTGATCCGCGTGCGCTTCGGCAATATCGGTTTGCCTCCGCGCTTGAAGCGCGGTCAGTTTTACGAGCTGAACTCCGCTGAGGTGGCCGCGGTGATGAAGTGGTCTAATCTGACCGTCACCGGCGGCAAGAAGGCGGCGCCGGTCAAGAAGGCCTCGGCCAAGGCGCACCGCTGAGCGTGCGCGCCATGTTGTGGAGCCTGGCTGCCCGCGCCTGGTCGCGTTTGCGCGGCGCGGCGCCGGCGGTTGAGCCGGCTCCGCCGGCGATAGGCAAGCG
This sequence comes from Chromobacterium sp. IRSSSOUMB001, assembly GCF_023507765.1. Lineage (NCBI taxonomy): Bacteria > Pseudomonadati > Pseudomonadota > Betaproteobacteria > Neisseriales > Chromobacteriaceae > Chromobacterium > Chromobacterium sp. IRSSSOUMB001. The sequence continues at coordinate 73,917 of NZ_JALCYU010000007.1, read as the reverse complement.
TCAGCGCGCCGCCATCGCCATCGTCGACGGCGGCCGCATCTTGCTGATGCATCGCGTCAAACCCGGCAAGGACTACTATGTTTTGCCGGGCGGCGGCATCAAGCGGCGCGAGACGGCCGCCATTGCCTGCGTGCGCGAGACGCGCGAGGAAACCGGGCTCAACGTTCGTCTGGGCGGCAGGTTGTGCGTGTTGGACGCCAAGGATAGGGTCGAGCACGTGTTCCTGGCGGCCAGCCACGCCGGGGAGCTCAAACTGGGCGGGCCGGAGTTGGCCAAGATGGGGCCCGACAATCTTTACGAGCTTGAGTGGCTGGACCGCGAGCAACTGCGGCGGGTCAAGCTGAAGCCCAAGGGCTTGCTGCCGCATTGCCTGGCCTTGTTGGAACCCGCCGCCGGCCGTTGAGGCTGGCGTTTTTCATGGATGGATGGACGAAGATGAGCAAGGCGTTTACCAAGGAAAACGACGAGGCGGAAGAGGATCTTCCGGCTGAGCGGCGCTTGCCCGCCTCCACTAAGAACTACATCACGCCCGGCGGCTGGCAGCGCTTGAAGGATGAGCTTTATCACCTGGTCAACCGCGAGCGGCCGGAGATGGTGCAGGTTGTGAACTGGGCGGCCAGCAATGGCGACCGTTCGGAGAATGGCGACTATCTGTACGGCAAGCGCCGCCTGCGCGAGATAGACCGCCGCATCCGCTTTCTGACCAAGCGTCTGGAAATCGCCGAAGTGGTGGATCCGGAAACCCGGGAGGCGACCGACCAAGTATTTTTCTCCGCCACCGTGCTGATTGAACGCGGCGACGGCAGCGAGCAATTGTTGCGCATCGTCGGGGTCGACGAGATTGATTTGGCGCGCGGCCATATCAGTTGGATCTCGCCGATCGCGCGGACGCTGTTGAAGGCGCGCGAGGGCGACTCGGTGTTGTTCCGCGGGCCGGACGGCGATGAAGACATCGAGGTGCTGGAAGTGCGTTATGAACGCATAGACTGAGATTTTCGCAAACGCGAGGGAGAACGGCCCGGACATCAGTCCGGGCCGTTTTCTTATTTGGCGGAGCGGAATCAGTCCAATAGCTTGCGCAGCCAGCCGTGTTTGCCGTCGTGGTGACCCCCGCGGCGGCGCTCGTCGTCATGGCCGCGACCATGCGCGGACGGGGCGTAGGCGGCGGGAGTTTGGGTTTGCAATAAGCGCTCAAGCTGGCCGGGGGCCAGCCAGACTCCGCGGCACTGCGGGCAGTAATCGATGGCGACGGACAGACGCTCGCCCATCAGCAGGGTGACTTGGCAACTGGGACAATTCATGGCGTGCTCCTTGGCGCGCCGGAGCGGCGCGGTGGGTCAGGAAAATGCGCAGGCTCGGCCTCGCCAGCGCATTGCAAACCATGAAGCGGCTACAGGGTCAAGTTTTGCCGCGCGGAGGCGCGTCGTCGGGCCGCGATTGCGCGGCCAGGGTGCGGTTGATCTGCATCCAGCCGGCGGTGGCCGGCTTGCCGGTTTGCTCAAACGCCGCTTGCAGCAATTTCAGCTGCTCGCGGTGAAGGGCTTCCTCCAGCTTGCGTCCTTCCGGGGTCAGCGTCAGTTGCTTGACCCGCTTGTCGTGCTGCGCGGCCACGCTTTGCACCAGCGCCATTTCCAGCAGTTGGCGCAGAGGCATGTTGATGGCCTGCTTGGTCACGCCCAGCGCGGCCAGCAAATCCTTGACCGATAAACCGGGGTAGCGGGCGACGAAGAAAAGGATGCGGTGGTGCACGCGGGCCAGGCCGCGTTTAGCCAGCATTTCATCCGGTTTATCGGTGAAAGCTTTGTAGGCATGGAAGAAGGCTTCCATGGCGGCGCGCATGTCATCGGACGGAGATAGGTCAGCCATGTTGACGGAACCTGCTGTGGTCGGTAGATTGAGTCAATATTATTGACATTAGTAAGAAAGCTGCGGACAAGCCTATGCAGAGTACCATGTTTTCAGAGCGCATCGAACGGCTCAGCGGCTCGCTGATCCGGGAAATACTGGCGGCGGCGCAACAGCCGCAGATGATCTCTTTCGCCGGCGGCCTGCCGGCCAGCCAGTGCCTGCCGCCGTTGGATTTTACCGGGATGCCGGCGGCCATGGCGCAGTACGGGGCTAGCGAAGGGGAGCCGGAGTTGCGCGAGCTGATCGCGGAGCAGGCGCGGCGCATGGGCATAAGCTGCAAGGCTGAGCAGGTGTTGGTGCTGTCTGGTTCGCAGCAGAGCATCGATTTGTGCGCCAAGCTATTCATCGATCCCGGCACGCCGGTTGTGACCGAAGGACCGACTTATCTAGCCGCCTTGCAGGCTTTCAAGCTCTTCGGCGCCCGTGTTCACGCGGTGGGGCAACGGGACGGCAGGCTGGAGCCGCAGGCCTTGGCCGCTGCGTTGGAACAGGCGCGGCCGCGCTGCTGTTACCTGATTCCCAGTTTTCAGAACCCGGCGGGCAGCTGTTACAGCGCCGAAGACCGGCAAGCGCTGGCGGCCGCCATCGACGCCGCTGGAGTGCCCTTGATCGAAGACGATCCTTACCGTGCCCTCAGTTACGACGGCGAGGCGCCGGCGCCGTTGGTCAGCCATTTGAAGAACGCGCCTTGGATTTACTCTGGTTCCTTTTCCAAAACTCTGGCGCCCGGCTTGCGCGTCGGTTTCCTGATTGCCTCGCCGGAGCTGTACCCCTACTTGATGCGGCTGAAGCAGGCGACCGATCTGCACACCAACCGTCCGGCGCAGTGGTTCATTGCCCGCCAGTTGCGGGATCCCGGCTATGAGCAACGCTTGCTGGGGTTGCGCGAGGTGTATCGTGCCGGACGCGACGCGATGCAGGCTTCGCTGCAGCGCCATTTCGGCGATCTGGCCGATTGGCAGCTGCCACGGGGCGGCTTGTTTTTCTGGCTCAAGCTGAAGCAGCTCATGGATACCCGCAAGCTGCTGCCGCTGGCTTTGCAGCAGAATGTCGCCTTCATGCCGGGCGAAGCATTTTTTCCGGAGCCGGAAGAGAACCTCGGCTATATGCGCCTGAATTTCAGTCATGCTTCTCCAGAGCGTATCGAGATAGGCATCGCTAGACTGGCGGCTTTGCTGCGCGCCCAGGCCGCCGCGGAGTAAGCAGCGGTTCAAAGTCCGCGCGCCGCCCGTCCTGGGCTGGCGCGCGTCAACGCGGGGATGGGCGCTTGCCGCCCTGTGACATGAGGAACAGCGCCGGCCTCGCTCATGGGGCGGCGCTTCATTTTATCGTCCGTTCTCCGGCGTACGCATTGCTTCCCTTCTTCTCTCCTATCTCTCCCCGCGGCGCGCCGAAGCATCCTTTCAAGCCAAGTTGTCGCTAAGCGCTTCCCCTTGCTCTGATCCTGAGCGGATGGCCGATGCGATCGGTCAGCCTATCCCATTATCAATAAAATTAAATATGCCGTTAGGGTTGATTTCGGTGCAAACATTATGACAATGGCGGTTGTGGCGGATGTTTCGCTCCTAGGCATCATTCTTATATTTATTTTCTTTAATAAAGAATTTGCCAGTATTGGATCAATTAATTGAACAACTGCTGTCGGTTTATGCCGTAATTGTCATGTCGATTGAAGTTCAATTCATCGATCCGGATCTTATTATCGTCGATCCGATCCGCGGCGCTTAAATCTTTGATATCGCCGCCAAAATCTGTATTTCAAAAAATATAAGCCGTAAATCGGCTGAAGTGGTAACTGGCAGTTCGGGGGATGCTTTTCCCAGAGGTCTTTCAGTATAGTGCTGACGCTTCATTCTTCCTGTATGGGATTTTTGGAATTAATGCGATCAAATAAATCTATACGAAAACAATTTGAGCGTCAATATTCATTGCGTTTTTCTGGTTTTGGGCGACACGGGAAAATAGGAATGCAAAGCGTAAAGCAATGCTGATTCGCAATGGTTTGATTGCTGAAATGATATCGAATCATCTCAAAAGAAAGTCCGATTACGGCGCATGAGACACACTGTAAATCCTATTCTCTTGATTCAAACGCTGCTTAGGCAAACCGCCGCGCACGCGTCACGCATCCTTACGTGAAAACGAAGGGATGACCCTCGCCAACCTGTCGAGGACATGGTTTCGACAGGGCGGAATATATCAAAACAGCATGACTGCTTCTTGAATGGGGCGGGCTACGGCCCGGCCCGTATTCAAAGTCCTCGCGATCATCGCGGCATTCGCCGTGGCTGAACGAGCGGCAGGGTGACGGCGAAAGTCGGCCCAGTGAGGGCGAAGCGACGATTCGACTTAGGCCGCACGGGCTTATTTCGATGGGCGCTCGCCGGTATTCCCGGAGCAGTTGTCGATACATGGAGGTCATGCAATGTATTCCTCATCCGATGTCTCATCGCGGCGGACATCCGCCGCAAACAAGCTCGGACCTCATCACGCTTTTCCGCATCGCGAAGCGCTGAGCATCGCCCGGCAGTTGCTGCTGCGGGCGGAGGCGAGTCCCGATAGCCTCGCCTACGCGTCGGCCGATCCGGTGAAAAACGTCGCGCTCAGCTATGCGGCGTTGTGTGAACGGGCGTCCGGCATCGCCGCGCGTCTGGCGCAGGCGACCGAGGCCGGCGATCGCGTGATGCTGGTCTATCAGGAACCTCTCGATTTCCTTCCGGCTTTCTTCGGCTGCTGCCTGGCCGGCGTGATTCCCGTGCCGGTGGCGCCGCGTCACAGCCGGGACACGATGCTTGCGATCGCAGAGGATTGCGGCGCGGTCATCGCGCTGACGGCTGAGGCGCGAGACGCCTTGCCTGGCCTGCGCTGGATGCGTACGGACGAAACCGAGGGCGCCGCGCCCTTTTTGCGCGCCGCCGGCGAAGGCAGTCCGGTTTTGCTTCAGTACACCTCGGGGTCCACGCGCACGCCGCAGGGTGTCGTGGTCACGCAGACCGGACTGTGGGCGACGATAGAGGATCTTGATCGCGGCGCGATGCACGACGCGGACAGCGTGATGATCAGTTGGCTGCCGTATTTTCACGATATGGGCCTGGTGTACGGCATTCTCACTCCCTTGCAATGCGGTTTTCCCGCCTATTTGATGGCGCCGGAGAAATTCGTCGCCCAGCCCATGTCCTGGCTGCGCGCCATTGAGGTGCGGCGGGGCACCCACACCGCCGCGCCGAATTTCGCCTATGCCTTGTGCGCGGACCGCGCGGCGGATCTCGCGCCGGGGACCGATCTGTCGTCGCTGCGTTACGCGTTGAACGGCGCGGAACCCGTGCGCTGCGACACAGTGCGCCGTTTCGAGGCGGCCTTCGCGCCGTTTGGACTGAAGCCGTCCGTGGTGGCGCCGGGCTACGGCCTGGCCGAGGCTACGCTGAAAGTGGCCGCCGGCCGATGCGGCGAGGGCACGCGCGGCGTGCGCTTCGGGCGAGACGCGCTGGCGCGAGGCCGGGTGTCGCCAGAGGCGGACGGGGTTGAGTTGGCGGCCTGCGGTTCGAGTCTGATCGATACGCGCGTCCGGATTGTCGATCCGGACACGCGCGAGCCGTGCGCGGCGGATGTCGTCGGCGAAATCTGGGTGTCTGGAAGCACGGTTGCCGACAGCTACTGGCGCCGCCCTGAGGAATCGCGCGAGATCTTCGGCGCGAGGCTGGCCGATGACGACGGCGTCTGGTTGAGAACCGGCGATCTTGGTTTTCTGTACGACGGCGATCTGTTCGTGACCAGCCGGCTGAAGGATTTGATCATTGTCGGCGGGCGGAATTTTTACAGCCACGATCTCGAAGACACCGTGTCGGCCTGCCACCCGTCCATTCGAATGGGGCGCGTATTCGCCGCCGCCGTCGACGGGGAGGAGGGCGAAGGGGTTTTGATCGGCGCGGAGGTGCGCGGCGGCTGCGAGGAGGCGGATGCCCGCGAGATTCTGCCGGTGATTCGCGCGGCGCTTGCGCGGGAACACGGCGTGGCGCCGGCGCGCGTCGCGTTGCTGCGGCGCGGCAGCATCCTGCGCACGTCCAGCGGCAAAACCCGGCGCAGCGCCACCCGCGACGCGCTGCTGCGCGGTGAACTGAGCATCATCGCCGATGACGCCGCCGACATGAGCGACGACGCGATTCTCGCCGAGATCTCGAGTTTTGTGCCCGGCGCGGCGGCGACGCCCGACGCCAGGCTGATTGATCTGGGGCTGGATTCGTTGTCGGCCGCGCGGCTTGCCGCCATGGCGCGTGCGCGCCACGGCGTGGAATTGTCGTTCGCGACGCTGTTCGCGCTCTCGGCCGAGCAACTGAGGCGCGAGATCGTTGCCGCCAGAGCCCGGCATGATGGAAGCGCTGCGCCTGTTTCGGTTCGCGGCTACGCGGCGGGAGAGCCGTTCGAGCTGTCCGAGATGCAGCAAGCTTATTGGATAGGCCAGCAGGGCGGCGTGCCGCTGGGCAGGGTGTCGCCGCATATCCGAGTGGACTTCGAGATCGACGCCGCGCGCGCGCCGGAACTGGGCCGGCGTCTAGCGAGCCTGGTCGCGCGCCATCCGTCTTTGCGGATGACGGTGGGCGCCGACGGGCGCGGGGTGTTCGACGCGCTCGCTTACGACCCCTTGTTGCCGCCGCAGGATTTGCGCGGACTCGATGCGGCGGAGGCCGCCGAACGTCTGGAGGCGACGCGCGCGAGCCTGGCCGAGCGTGACGGACCGCCCGTGGTCGCGGCGGTGACCCGCCTGACGGACAGCACGGCCATCCTGCACATGCGGCTTGGCTTGTTGGCCGGCGATCTGCGCAGCTTTCTGCAACTGATGGCCGAACTGGCGAGCGGAGCGGCCGGAGATGTTCCCGCGCAACTGATCACGCCGATGACGCCGGCGACGCCGACCGGCGAGCAGCGCGAGGCTTGGTTGCGTCGGGTGGAAGCCATCGCGCCCGCGCCTGAATTGCCGATGAAGATGGCGCTGGCCGACGTGGCCGAACCGCGCTTCGCCGGCTGCCGCCGTGAATTGCCCGCCGCCCTGTCCGCCGCGTTGGCGGCGCGCGCGCAGGGGCTTGGGGTCACGCTGACTTCGCTGTGCATCGCCGCCTTCGCCGATACCTTGCGGCTGTGGACGGCGGCGCATGCGTTCACGCTCAATGTGACTTGCAACACGCGGGCGGAGCAGGCCGGACAGGCGATAGGCGATTACACCAGCAACGCTTTGCTGTCGCTGAGCGAGCGCCATGAGTCGTTTGCCGCGTTCGCCCGGGAGGTGCAGCGGCAAGTGTGGGCGGATCTGGACGCCCCGTGGTGCTCCGGCGTGTCTATCCTGCGCGAGTTGAGCCGCCGCAACGGCGCGCCGGTATTGATGCCGGTTGTGTTGACCAGTTTGTTGTCCGGCGACCCGGCGGACGACCTGTCCATCCTGGACGACATTGGCCGCGTGGTCGATATGGCCAATCCGACGCCGCAGGTGTCGTTGCACGCTGTCCTCGGCCGCCGCGGCGATAGGTTGCTGGTGATGTGGGAATTCGTCGCCCAGTTGTTCCCCGAGGGCATGATAGACGCGATGTTCGACGCTTTCCTCGGCGCGCTGGAAACGATGGCGACTGAAGCCGCTGCCCTTGAGCGGCCGACGGTGGCCCGGCTCGCGCCGGAGCAGGCGGCGCGGCGAGAGGCCGTCAACGCCACCGAGGCGGAGCGCGCGCCGCGCCGGCTGGAAACGCCCATCATCCGGCAGGCGCGGACCGCGCCGGAGGCCGTCGCGGTCAGGCAGGGCGCGGCGACGCTGAGCTACGGCGAGCTGCTGCGCCAGGCGGAGGACATCGCCGGCGCGCTGCGGCAAAGCGGCGTGGCGCGCGGCGACGTGGTGGCGGCCATCGTCGCGCCGGGGCCGCGGGCGGTGGCGGCGCTGTTGGGCATCGTGATGGCGGGCGCGGTCTACCTGCCGATAGAACCGTCTTGGCCGGCCGCGCGCATCGAGGAGCTGCTCGGCGAAGCCGGCGCCCGCCACGCGGTGGTGAGCGAGGGCGGCTGGACGCTGCCGGTGCAAGCGTTGCGTCTTGATTTGCCTCTGCCGCGCGGCGACGCGGGTCCGGCCCCGGACCTTGAGGCCGGGGACGCGGCCTACGTGATTTTCACTTCCGGTTCTACTGGGCGGCCGAAGGGGGTGTTGATTGCGCACGAGGCCGCGGCGAACACGATAGACGACATCAACGAGCGTTTCGCCGTCGGCCCGGCGGATCGCACGCTGTGCGTGTCCTCGCTGGCTTTCGACTTATCGGTCTACGACATCTTCGGTCTGCTCGCGGTCGGCGGCGAGGTGGTTTTCCCCGAGCGGGCTCGGGACCCCGACGCGATGGCCCAGGCGCTCTGCGACGGCCGGATCACGATCTGGAATTCCGTGCCGGCCGTGCTCGAATTATTGCTGGACGTGGCCGCGCCGCGCTCGCCGGATCTGCGGCTGGCGTTGTTGAGCGGCGACTGGATCGCGCCCGGTCTGGCCGGGCGGCTGCGCGACGCGTTTCCGGCGTTGCGGCCCATCAGCCTGGGCGGGGCGACGGAGGTGTCGATTTGGTCGGTGGTGCATCTGATCGCGCCCGAGGACGCGGCGCTGGCGTCCATTCCCTACGGCAGGCCGCTGTCCAATCAGCAATGTTTCGTGCGCGCGCCGGACGGTCGGGAGCGCCCGGACGGCGTGGTGGGCGAACTGCTGCTGGGCGGCCGCGGCCTCGCGCTCGCCTATCTGGGCAACGAGGCGGAAACCCAGCGCCGTTTCTTCATCGACGCCGAGGGGCGCAGGCTCTACCGCACCGGCGATCTTGCGCGCTGGCAGCCCGACGGCGAGCTTGAGCTGCTCGGACGGATGGACGGGCAAGTCAAGGTGCAGGGCTATCGGATCGAACTGGGCGAGATCGAAGCGGCGGCGATGCGCGCAGGTTGCCTGGCGCGGGCGGTGGCCTCGGTGGTCCGGCGCAACAATGCGACGGCCATCCAGCTGCATGTGGTCGCGCGGCCGGATTACGACGGAGATATCGTTGCGGCCATGCGCGCCAAGCTGGTTCTGCATCTGCCCGCCTATATGCAGCCGCATCACGTGACGGTGTTGGACGCTTTGCCGCTGACGGCGAACGGCAAGGTGGACCGCGCGCGTCTCGCCGCGCTGGCGGCCCCGGCTCCCGCGTCGACGAAGCCCGCGGCGACCGCGCGGCGCGACGACTCGCTGGAGGCGACGATGCTGGCCGCGTTCGCCGAAGTGGTCGGCGTCGAGATAGACCCCCAGCAGGGCTTCTTCGACGCGGGCGCCACGTCGATGCACGTGGTGCGGCTGCGCGCGCTGTTGGCGTCGCGCGGCGTCGCCGTTCCCCCGCTGGTCGATTTCTTTTCGCTTGCCACGATACGGGCGCTCGCCGAGCGCGCCGATTCGGGCGACGCGGACCTTTCCCCAATGATTGACGTCGACGGCGCGCGCGCCTATCGACAGCGCGTACGCGCACGCAAGGAGGCTTTGTAATGACTCACTCAACACCCGTGGACGCCGTAGCGATCATCGGCGCCAGTTGCCGCTTGCCCGGCGTCAGCACCCTGGAACAGTTCTGGTCGATGATTGCCGACGGCCAAGTGGCGATCGAGCGCTTCGGCGCGGACGCGGCGCGCCGCGAAGGCGTGCCGGAGACGGTGCTGGGGCAGCCCGGCTTCGTCGGCGCCGGCGGTCCGCTGGACGGCGTCGACCAGTTCGACGCCGCCTATTTCGGCATTCCGCCGTCCCAGGCGGCGGCCATGGATCCGCAGCAGCGCATCTTCCTTGAATGCGTGCATGAGGCGCTGGAACGCGCAGGGCACGGCGCGGCGCGCGGCGCGCGCGTCGGTGTCTGGGCCGGCTCGGCCAGCGTGGATTATCTTGTCGACCATGTGCGCGACCGGCTGGACCGCGCGTCGCCCAACCGCTATCTGCAGCAATGGGTGGGCGTGGACAAGGACTATCTGGCCACTCAGGTTGCGTACCGGCTCGACTTCGGCGGCCCGGCCATCACGCTGCAGACCGCGTGTTCGACTTCGCTGGTCGCCGTGGTCCAGGCGATGCAGGGGCTGTTGAGCTTCCAGTGCGATTTCGCGGTGGCGGGCGGGGTGAGCGTCGCTTTGCCGCAGCGGCAGGGATATGTGTACGAGGAGGGCAGCATTTTGTCCGCGGACGGCGCTTGCCGTCCGTTCACCACAGACAGCAGCGGCACGGTCTTCGGCAACGGCGCCGGCGTGGTGGTGTTGCGCCGCCTGGAGGACGCGCTGGCCGACGGCGATCCCATCATGGCGGTGATTCGCGGCGGGGCGGTCAACAACGACGGCGCGGCCAAGGTGGGCTTCACCGCGCCCGGCGGGCGCGGACAGCAGGAGGTGATCCGTCAGGCGCTGGCGTTCAGCGAGGTGGACGGAGCGTCGATCGGCTATGTCGAGACGCACGGCACGGGCACGGCGATCGGCGATGAGGTCGAACTGGCGGCGCTGGGCGCGGCTTTGGGCGAGCGTTCCGGCGCACGCTGCGCGCTGGGCACCCTGAAGGCGAACGTCGGGCATTTGAACGCGGCGGCGGGCGCTTGCGGGCTGATCAAGGCCGCACTGGCGGTGGAGCATGGGCGGATTCCGGCCGCCGTCGGCGCGGAACGCGCGATAGACGCGTTGCGCGGCGACGCCGGCTTCTATCTGCCGACGAAAACGGCGCCTTGGAATGAGCCGCTGCGGCGCGCGGGCGTCAGTTCCTTCGGCATCGGCGGCACCAACGCCCACGTGATCATCGAAGCGGCGCCGCCGCGCGCGCCGCGCACGGCGGATGTCGCGCCGCTCTTGCTGTTGTCGGCGCGTGGCGAGGCCTTGCCGGCGCTGTGCGCGGATTACGCGGACTTTCTCGAAGGCCATCCCGAACTGAGGATAGAGGACGTTTGCCTGACGGCGGCCCTGGGGCGGCGTCATTGGGAGAAGCGCGCGGCGTTTCGCGCCGAATCCCGGCAGGCGCTGATACGCGCGCTGCGCGCCTTCGCCGCCGGCGAGGCGGATGCGGGCGTGATCGCGGGGGAAACGCCGGCGCGCGCACCGGAAGTCAGCTTCGCCTTCGGCGGCGCAGGCGATCTGGACGCGGTGCTTGCCCGCGTGCAGCTGTGGCAAGCGAGCGGCGTCGTTCCGGCCAGTGTGTGCGCGACGGGCGACGGTGTGTTCGCCGCGGCTTTCGCGGCGGGCGCGCTGAGCCTTGACGATGCGCGGCAGCGCCGCGCGGACCGCGCCGTCGCGCCGTCCTTGCTGTGGGTGAGCGCGGCTTCGGGCCTGCCGCTCGACAGCGAGGAGGCGGTGCGCGAAGAACTGGCGCGCGCGGGGACGGCGCTTAGCGCCGCTGACGCCGCCGAAGCGCTGGAGGCCGCCGGAGCGGAACAGGTGCTGGACTTCGGCGACACGGCGTTGGGCACGGGCGCCGGCATGGCGTCGCTGAATCCGGCCTCTCCGGATGCGCTGGCGCGGCTGTGGACCGCGGGCGTGGCGCTGGATCTCGCGCAGCACTACCGCGACGGCAACCGGGTGGCGTTGCCGACGTATCCCTTCCAGCGCCAGCGTCACTGGATAGATCGCGCGCCGCGTTTCCTGGCGGCGGGCGCGACGCCCTTCCTCGGACGACGCACGGACGCGCCCGCCTTGGACGCTACCTTCTTCGACGCGGAGTGGAGCGTGGCCGCCTTGCCCTTCCTACAGGACCATGTGATCTACGACAAAGTGGTGGTGTCCGGCGCGGCGCTGGCGGTGATGATCGCAGACGGCGCGCGCGAGCTGACGGGATCGGACGCCTGCGTGTTGAGCGATTTGCGCTTCCCGGCGGCCTTGGTGATTCCGCCGGACGCGGCGCGCAAAGTCCAGCTGCAACTGGTGCGCGACGGCGACGGCTTCGAAGCCACGGTGCTGACGCTGGAGTCCGCCGACGTCCACGCCACGGCCAGGGTGGACGCCGGCGAGGCGCCAGGCGTGGCGCCGTCGGAGCCGGTGCGCGGAGAAGCGATCTCCACCGAGCTGATGGATAGCTGGCTGCGCGCGCGCAGCGTGGTGATGGGGCCGACCTTCCGGCGCTTGTCGGACATCGTCGTCGGGGACGGCGACGCGTCTTGCGATATGCGGGCCGACGCCGACGACGCGGGCTGGTTATTGCATCCCGGGATTCTGGATTCGGTGTTGCAACTGGTGGCGGCGGCCGCGCGGCCCGAGGGCAGCAAGGCTTTTGTGCCGACGCGCATCGCGCGGTTGGCGCTGCAAGGGCGGACCGGCGCCGGGATGCGCTGTCGCGCGTCGGCCGAGCGGGGGCAGGCCAGTCTGTTCGATGCAGGCAAGGTGCTGCTCGAAATGACCGGCCTGGAGTCGCGCGAGGTCACTCGCAATGAATTGCTGCGCGTCGAGCCGCTGCGCGAGGGCTATGCGGTGGAATGGCGCGACGCGGCGGGCGGCGAGGCCGCCGAGTTGCCGGCGTCCATCGCCATCCTGAGCGATGCGGGACAGACGGCGGCCGGGCTGGCGGCGATGCTGCGCGACGAAGGCAAGGAGGCCGTCGTGGTGGCGGCGGTGAAGGATATTCCCTTCGACAAGGCGGGCCTGATTGTCGATTGCCGCGGGCTGGAGGCGCGCGGCGACGCGCCAGCGCCGGCGGTTTACGCGGGTGCGCTGGAACTGTTCGCCACGGCCGCGCGACGCGAGCGGCCTTGCCGCATCGCCGTGGTGCTGGCGCCGGACGCGCCAGCCTCGGCGCCGCTGCAGGCGCTGTCGCGGGCGGTGGCGATGGAAACGCCGCATCTTCAGACGCTGGCGCTGCATGCGGGCGACGCGCGGGCGATCCGCCGCGGCCTCGACTGCTTTGACCGCGAGACCGAAGTCGCCGTGCGGGGCGACGCCGTCACCGCGCCGCGCTTCGATGAACGCGCGCTGCCGCTTCGGGCCGATCTCGCGCTCTCGGCCGACGCCACTTGGTTGATTACGGGCGGGTTGGGCGAACTCGGCTTGCGCGTTGCAAGCTGGCTGGCCGCGCTGGGCGCGCGCGCCTTGGTGCTGACCGGCCGCCGACCGGCCGATGCCGCGGCCGAATCGACGCTGTCCGCTCTGCGCCGCGACGGCGTCGAAGTGAAGGTGTGGCAGGCGGATGTGGCGGTGGAGGCGGATGTCGACGCGTTGCTGGCCGAGATCGACGCGACCATGCCGCCGTTGCGCGGCATCTGCCATCTGGCGGGCGTGGTGGAGGACTGCCTGGTCGGCGACGTCACGCCGGCGTCGCTGGCCGCCACTCTGGCCGGCAAGGCTCGCGGCGCCTGGCTGCTGCATGAGCGCACCCTGGCTTACCCGCTGGAACACTTCGTGCTGTTCTCCTCGGCGGCGGCCGCCTTCGGCGCGCCGGGGCAATCCACCTACGCGATGGCGAACGCCTATCTCGACGCGCTGGCGGCGCGCCGCCGCGAGCAGGGGCTGCCCGCGCTGTCCATCGCCTGGGGACCGTGGCAGGACGTCGGCATGCTGGCCCGTTCGAGCGCCAACGCCAAGCGGCGTCTCGCGCAGCTGGGCATCGGCCAGATCGAGGCCGAATGCGGCCGCGCCACCTTCGAGATCGCGCTGGGGGCGGATCTACCAGCCCATCTCGTGCTGCTGCCCATCGATTGGGGGCGCTTGATCGAACAATGGCCGCCGCATGTGCCGGCCAGCCGTTTCGCCGGCATTGCCACCGCGCAGCCGGGCGCGGGATCCACGTCCTCGGTCAGTGAACTGCAGGCGCTGCCCGCGGACGAACGGCGACATCGCTTGTTCCAGCTGCTGGCGGAGGACGCGGCCTTGGTGACGGGCACGCCGCTGGCCTCGCTGGACCCCGAGCGCTCCTTGTTCGACTACGACCTGGATTCCTTGCTGATCACCGATCTGCGCGTACTGCTGGAAAAGCGCTTCGGCCGCGCCATCCCGACCACGGTGATTTTCTCGAACCCGACCATAGCCGCGCTGGCGGACCATCTGACGCAGACGGTATTTGGCATGGCCGACGCGGAGGCGACAGCCGCCGCGCCCGCCGCCGAGATCGACGCGCCGACGGACGCCGCCCCGATGTCGCAGGAGGAGATCGTGGAAATGCTGTCCGCGAAATTGAACGAACTGAATAGAAAGGGCGCGCGATGAGCCAAATCGACACGACTATGCTGATGCGGAACGCGCTGCGCGAGATAGAGCGCTTGCAGCGCGAGCTGGACGGCGCAGAGCAGCGGCGGCACGCGCCCATCGCCGTGGTCGGCATGGCTTGCCGCTTCGCCGGCGTCGATTCGCCGGAGGCGCTGTGGCGGGGGTTGCTTGACGGCGCGGACGGCGTGAGCGAGGTGCCGGCCCAGCGTTGGGACGCCGAGCGCTACTTCGACGCAGACCCGGACGCGAAGGGCCGCATCTATTGCCGCACCGGCAGTTTTCTGGACGATATCGCTTCCTTCGACGCCGGCTTTTTCGGGATTTCGGCGCGTGAGGCGGCGATGCTGGATCCGCAGCAGCGCATGCTGCTTGAAGTGACTTGGGAAGCGGTGGAGCGCGCGGGGATGACGGCGGCGGAACTGAAAGGCTCGGCCACCGGGGTGTTCGCCGGCGTCATGCACCAGGACTACGCGCACCGCTTCCGCCGGGCCGATGACGTCGATCTTTACACCGCTTCGGGCAACGCGCCCAGCGTGCTGGCGGGCCGCGTGTCGCACGCGCTGGGCCTGCACGGACCCACGCTGACGATAGACACCGCGTGCTCGTCGTCGCTGGTCGCCGTGCACCTGGCGTGCAATGCGCTGCGCGCCGGCGAGTGCGACATCGCCATCGTCGGCGGCGTCAATGTGGTGTTGTCGCCGCTGTCCACCGCCGCCGAGTGTCGGGCGCATATGTTGTCGCCCAGCGGCCGTTGCCGTTCCTTCGACGACGGCGCGGACGGTTTCGTGCGCGGCGAGGGCTGCGGCGTGGTGGTGTTGCAGCGGCAGGCCGACGCCGAAGCCGCCGGGCGCACGATAGACGCGCTGATCGCCGGCTCGGCCGTCAATCACGATGGCCGCAGCGCGGGCCTGACGGTGCCGAACGAGCACGCGCAGCGCGAGCTGGTGCGGGCCGCTCTGCGCGCCGCGCGCATCGACGCGTCCCAGGTGAACTATGTGGAGGCGCACGGCACCGGCACCGCGCTGGGCGACCCGATAGAAGCGGCGGCGCTGGCCTCCGTGTTTGCCGGCCGCGATCGCTCGGACCGCGTGCTGTTGGGTTCGATCAAGAGCAATTTCGGTCACCTTGAAGGCGCGGCGGGAATCGCCGGACTGATCAAGGCGGCGTTGACGGTGCGTCATGGCGTGGTGCCCGCCACGCTGCATGTGCGCACGCCCAACCGCGGCATTGAATGGGACACCCTGCCGTTGCGCCTCGCGCTCGGCGCGGAACGCATAGACGGCGGAGACGCGCCCTGCGTCGCCGGGGTCAGCTCCTTCGGCTTCAGCGGCACCAATGCGCACGCGGTGCTGGTCGCGCCGCCGCGCGAGGCCGCCGGCGAAACGGCGGCCAGCGCGGGCGAAGGAGCGCAGTTGCTGGTCGTTTCCGCGAAATCCGACGCCTCGCTGCGCGGCAACGCGGCGCGGCTTGCGGACCATCTGGCCGGACTCGACGCCTCGGCGTGGGAGGCCGCCTGCCACGCGTCGCGCGTTGCGCGTTCGCATTTTCCGCATCGGCTCGCACTGACGGCGGCTACCGCGGAGGAGATGGCGCGCGAACTGGGCCGCTTTGCGCGCGGCGAGGCGGCGGCCGTCCACAGCGGCGTGTGCGGCGGAATGCCGTTCGGCCGCGACGCGGCGCCGCCCGAGACCGACGCGGGCGGCGACCCGGCCGAGCGCCTGGACGCGCTGGCGCGGCGTTATGTGGCCGGCCTGCCGGTCGACTGGCCGGCGCCGGTCGGCGCCGGACGCCGCGTCGCGCGGCTGCCGGCCTATGCCTTTGACCGTCAGTCTTACTGGGTTGACGAAGGGCCCGCGACCGCGGAGTCGCCGCTTTACCGCATCGCCTGGCAGCCGGTGGAGGCGCCGGCCGGCGCGCGCCGATCGGGCGAGCGGATTGTCGCCGGCGATCCGGCTTTGTGCGCGGAAGTGGCGCGCGCGCTGGAAGCCGCCGGCGAACGCTGCGTGATCGCGGCCGCCGAGATCGACGCGATCCGCCACGCGGGCTCCGCCGGCCTGGTGCTTGCTTTCGACCGCGCGTCCGGGGGCGAAGACGCGGTGGAGGCCGTCGCGCGTCGCGGCGCCTTGCTGAGCGCGCTGGCGCGCGAGCGGGCCGCGACGTCGTCGGCGTCCATTGCCGTGGTTACGCGCGGCGGGGCGGCGACCGGGCCGGCGGAGGACGTCGATCCCGTCCTCGCCGCCTTGAGCGCGGCCGTGCGCGTCGCGCGGCGCGAACAGGGGCGAGCCTGGCGAGGCACGATCGATATCGACGGCTCGCCGGCCTCCTTCGACACACTGGCGGCGCTGCTTGCCGACGAAGCCGCCGAAGAACAACTGGCGGTGCGCGGCGCCACCGTGCTGGCGCCGCGGCTGCGGCGGGCGGGCGTTGGCGCGGCGGCCGCGCTGCCGGCGCTGGACGCCGACGCCGCCTACGTGGTGACCGGCGGCACCGGCGCCTTGGGCCTCGCGACCGCGCGCTGGCTGGCCCGTCGCGGCGCGCGCCATTTGCTGCTGATCAGCCGCGGCGGCGAAACCGGCGATGCCGCGAAGGCCGCTTGCGCGCGTTTGCGCGACGACGGCGTCGAGGTCCGCGTGGCGGCGGCCGACGTTGCCGACGAGGCCGCCTTGCGCGGCGCGCTCGCCATGGCCGGCAGGCCGATACGCGGCGTCGCGCACTGCGCGGGCATTGTGCGGGACGCGACGCTGGACGCGCTGGACGCCGCGGCTTTCGCCGCGACCCTGAGCGCCAAGGCCGGCGGCGCGGCCTTGCTGGACCGTTTGACCGAGGGCGAACCGCTCGACTTCTTCCTGCTGTATTCATCCATCTCCGCGGCGGTGGGCCGTCACGGGCAGGCCGCCTACGCCGCCGCCAACGGCTATCTCGACGCGCTCGCGCAGCGGCGACGCTTGCGCGCGCGGCCGGCGCTGTCCATAGGCTGGGGATCTTGGGCGGCGGGCATGGGCGCGGCCGACGCGAAAACGGCGGAACGGATTCGCGCCGGAGGTCTGAACCCGCTGAGCGAAGGCGAGGCCTTCGCCGCGCTGGAGCAGGCGTTCTCGGGCGAGCCGCACCTGGTGGCCGCCTCGATTGATCTAAACCGGATCGCGGCGCAGCCCGATCTGCCGCGCCTGATTGAAGGCTTGGTCGGCCGCGCGCCGGCCGCGAGCGCGCGGACTCTGTCTTTCGACCAACTGCGCGGCCACCCCGCCGGCGAGCGCCGCGCGCTGGTCGCCGATTATCTAGAGGCGGAATTGCGCGCGGTGCTGTCCAGCCTGGCAGCCTTGCCGCGTCAGTCCTCGCTGCTGGACCTGGGCGTCGACTCGTTGACCGGCGCGGAATTGCGCAACGAATTGGAGCGCGCGCTGGGCGTGTCCGTCGCCATCACGCATTTGATCGACGGCTCCTCGCTGGATGAACTGATTGATCAAGTCATGGCGCAGCTGGAGCGGAAGCTGGTGACAGAACAACACTCGGCCGTCGGCGCCGACACGGAGGAAATCACGCTATGACCATGGCACGGCTCATGAGCGATCTTGCCGACGCGGGCGTCACGCTGTGCCGTCGCGGCGATCAGCTTCAGGTACAAGCGCCGCAGGGCGCGCTAGACGCCGCGCTGGTCGCGCGGCTGCGCGAGGCCAAGGAGGAACTGTTGCGCGTGCTCGACGACGAGGGCGCGCGCGCCGCGCCGCTGGCGCCGGCGCAGCCGGGCGAGGCCGGCGACGCGGCGGCCTTGTCGCCGGGGCAGGCTCGTTTGGTCGCGGCGACAAGGTTGGGCGATCCGGCGATGTACAACGAACAGGCGGCGATCGAACTCGCGGACGCGGTGGACGCGGAGGCTGTGGCCCGCGCCTTCGCCGCGCTCGCGCGTCGGCACGACATCCTGCGCACTGTTTTCAGCGAGGGCGAGCCGGTGCGACAGACGGTTTTGCCCGAGCCGATCGTCACGCTGCAAGCGTGGACGGTGGACGGCGACGACGCCTTGCGCGCGCGCGCCGCCGACTTGGCCCGGCTGCCGTTTGCCGCCGGCGCGCCGATGTGGCGCGTCGATTTGTTCTCGACGCCCGAGCGCGCCGCCGTGCTGGTGCTCACCATCCATCACGCCATCTTCGACCGCTGGTCGATGAGCGTGCTGATTCGCGATTTCAGCGCCTATCTCGCGTCGCCGGACGCGGCAGAGGCTTCGGCGTCCGGCCTCAGCTATCGAGACTATTCCGCCTGGCAGCGCCGCTGGATGGCGTCGCCGGACTACGCGGCGCAACTGGACGCCTGGGTGGACGACTTGGCGGAAGTGAACGAGGTGCCGGCGATACGCGGCGACCGCCCGCGTCCGCCGGCGATGAGCGGGCGCGGCGGCACCGAGCGCTTCGAGATTCCGGCCGATTGCATGGACGCGGCCGCCGCGTTCTCCCGCAGCCGCAACACCACGCTGTTCACCACTTTGTTCAGCGCCTTCGCGCTGCTTCAACATCGTTATACCGGCGAAGCGCGCGCGCTGACGCTGACGCCGGCGGCCAACCGGCCTTTCCAGGCCGCGGAGGAGATCGCCGGCTATTTCGTCAACCTGGTGGCGCTGGCCACCAAGGTGGGCGAGGGCGATAGCTTCGGCGCGCTGGTGGACCGGGCTCGCGACGCCAGCGCGCGGGCGTTCGCCCGTCAGGGCGTGCCGCTGGACGCCATTGTGGAGCGGCTGCGCGCGCGCGGCGGCCCCCGGCACGAACAGTTCGCGCAGACGGTGTTCGCTTTCCAGAACGTCCGTCTGCCGGCGGTGCGCACCGCGAGCGGCGCGGCCGTGCCCTTCGATCTGGACAGCCCGTTCGCGCGCTTCGATCTCTATCTGTCGATCGAAGGCGACGAGCGAGGCACTTTCGCGGTGTGGCAGTACAACACCGATCTGTACGAAGCGGCCACCATCCGCCAGTTGGGCGAGCACTACCTGGCGCTGCTGCGCGCGGCGCTCGCCTCGCCCGACGCGGACGCGCGCGCCTTGCCCATATTATCCGCCGAGGAAGAGGCGCGTCTGCGAGGATGGGGGCGGCATGAGCTGCCGTATCGCGCCGACGCCGCGATAGACCGGCTGTTTCGCGAGCGCGCGGCGGACCATCCCGGACGCGTCGCGCTGGAGCAGGGCGGCGTGCGCTGGACTTACGCGGAGCTTGATCAGTGGTCGGACCGCGCGGCCGGCGCGCTGCGCGCGGCCGGCGTCGAAGCGGGCGCGGTGGTGGGCGTCGCGGGCGAGCGCTCGCCGCGGCTGCTCGCCGCCTTCCTTGCCGTGCTGAAGGCGGGCGCCGCCTATTTGCCGCTTGATCCGACTTATCCGGCCGCGCGCTTGAGCGCGATGACGGCGGATGCCGCGCCGGCGCTGATGATCATCGCCGACGGCTTGGACGCCGGATGGCTCGGCGATTATGCCGGGCCGGTGTTGAGCCTGGCCGATTGCGAGGCCGGCGTCGCGCGGCCGCTCCAGTCTGAAGCGCGGCCCGCGGAGGCGGAGAGCCTGGCCTATGTGATGTACACCTCGGGGTCCACCGGTCAGCCCAAGGGCGTGGCGGTGCCGCACCGCGCGGTGGCGAGGCTAGCGACCGGCGGCGGCTATGCGCGGCTGGACGCGTCTACGGTGATGTTGCAGCAGTCTCCGCTGGGTTTCGACGCCTCAACGTTCGAAATCTGGGGATGTTGGTTGAACGGCGGGCGGTTGGTGGTCGCGGAGCCGGGCATGCCGTTTCTGGACGCGGCGTCGCGCGACGGCGTCACCACGATGTGGTTGACCGCCGACCTGTTCCGCATGGCGGTGGAAGAGGAGCCGGCCGCGCTTGGCGGCCTGCGCGAACTGCTGACCGGCGGCGACGCGCTGCCGGTGGCCAGCTGCCGGGCTTTTCTCGAGGCCTGCCCCGGCGTTGCGCTGATCAACGGCTACGGCCCGACGGAAAACACCACCTTTACTTGCAGCCATCGGGTGACGGCCGGCGACGCGCGGCGCGGCTCGATTCCGATTGGGCGGCCTATCGGCAACACCGAGGTGCGGGTGGTCGACGCGGGAGGCCGCCTGGTGCCCGTCGGCGTGCCCGGCGAGCTGTGGGCGGGCGGCGACGGACTCGCGTTAGGCTATCTGGGGCGCGCCGATTTGACGGCGGAGCGTTTCGTCGCCGCCCCGCCGCCGGACGGCGGACGCTGGTATCGCACTGGCGACCGCGTGCGCTGGCGGCGCGACGGGGTATTGGAGTTCCTGGGCCGGATCGACGAGCAGATCAAGCTGCGCGGCTATCGGATAGAACTGGGCGAGATCGAGGCGACGCTGGGCCACCACCCTGGGCTGAGCGGTTGCGCCGTCGCGCTGCGGCGCAGCGCCGCGGACGAGAAGCAATTGGTCGGCTATCTGGTGGCGCGGCCGGATTCGGGCGAGGCCGCGGATTCCGCCGCGGTGCAGGCGTGGCTGGAGGCGCGGCTGCCGGGTTATATGGTGCCGCGCGTCTGGGTCTGGCTGGACGCCTTGCCGCAGTCCGCCAACGGCAAAGTGGACCGTAAGCGTCTGCCGGATCCGGTGGTCGAGACGGGGGCGGCGGCGGCGGAGACCGAGGCCGAGGCGGCTCTGGTGGAAATCTGGCAAGGCCTGCTGGGGCTGGAACGCGTGGGGGTGAGGGATAACTTCTTCGCGCTGGGCGGCGACTCCATCCTGAGCATTCAGATGGCGTCGCGGGCGGCGGAGCGGGGCTTGCGCCTCAGCCCGCAGCAAGTATTCCGCTATCCGACGATTGCGGAACTGGCGGCGGAAGGCTGCGCGGCGGAAGAAGCCGGCGCGCAGGCGGAGCAGGGCGAGGTGGTCGGCGAAGTGAGGCCCGGCCCGATTCAGGCCTGGTATCTGGACTGGCCGGGCACGGACTGGGAACAGTTCAATCAGGGGGCCTATCTGGGCCTGGACGGGACCGTCGACGCGGAGTCGCTGATTGGCGCGCTGCAGGCGGTGGCGCAGCGGCACGACGCGCTGCGGATAGGCTGGCGGCGGGATGGAGAGCGCTGGATTCAGGAAAGCGGCGCGGGCGAACCGGTGGAAGTGAAGGCCGTGGACTTGCGCGGTCTGGCCGATGCGGAGGCCGCGCTGGAGCGGGACGCCGCCGCGTTGCAAGCCAGCCTGCGTTTGGGCGGCGCGAGCCTGTGGGCGGCGCGGCTGTACCGGCTGGACGAGGGCTGGCGCTTGCTGTGGCTGGCGCATCACGCCTCGGTGGACGGGGTGTCGTGGCGGATTCTGCTGGAAGACCTGTGGCGGGCCTACGTGGCGCTGAGCCGGGGCGAGGCGGCGGCATGGCCGGCCAAGACGGTGTCGTATCAGGCGTGGTCGCAGCGGCTGTGGGAATGGGCGGAAACCTTGCCGGACTCAACGCTGAGTTACTGGCGGGAGATGGACGCGCCGGGCATGCCGCTGCCGGGTTTCAGCACGGCCGAGGATACAGTGGCGGCCGAGTCGCGGGTCTCGCTGCAGTGGGAGCCGGAGACGACGGAACGCTGGCTGCGGCAAGCGGGCGAGGCTTACCGGATGCGTCCGGAAGAATTGCTGGTGACCGCGCTGGCGCGGGCCTTGCGCCAATGGACGGGCGCGGAGGAATGCGTGCTGGACCTGGAAGGGCACGGCCGTGACGGGCTGGCGGGCGTGGACGTGTCGCGCACCGTGGGCTGGTTCACCAGCCTGTATCCGCTGCGGCTGCCGCTGAGCGGGGAGCTGTCAGGGGATCTGAAACGGGTGAAGGAGCGGATGCGGAGCGTGCCGGACGGCGGCCTGGCTTACCACGCGCTGCGTTACGGCGGCCGAGGGTCGGCGCTGGGCGGCCATGCGCGCACGGTGTGCTTCAACTACCTGGGCCAATGGCGGCTGGAGGAGGGCGGCGAGCCGCGCTCCACGTGGTTGGGCGAGCCGCCGGGCGGGACGCGCGGGGCGGGGATGACGCGGCGCTACGGGCTGGACGTGGTGGCGCAGGTGCACGAAGGGCGCTTGCGGGTGGACTGGCTGTATAGCGCGGCGAGACAGCGGGAAGACGCGATCAAGGCGCTGGCCGATGGCTTCCGCGCGGAACTGGACGCGGTGCTGGCGCATTGCCAGTCGCCGGAGTCTGGAGGGCTGACGCCGTCGGACCTGCCGCTTGCTCATCTGGACCAGAGCGAGATCGACGCGATCGAGCGCGAGCATCCGCGGCTGGAGGCCCTGTACGGTCTTACGCCGCTGCAGCAGGGCATTTTGTTCCATTCCATTGCCGACGACGGCGCGCCGCTCTACGTGGAACAACTGCACTGGAAAATGAGCGGGGCTTTCGATGCGGAGCGCTTCCGCCAAGCCTGGTTCGATGTTGCGGCGGCGCACGCCGCGCTGCGCACCACCTTCCGCTGGCGGGGGCTGAAGAGCGCGGTCCAAATCGTTCACCCTCGTCTGGACCCGGACTGGGAGACGCTGGATTGGGGAGACGTGTCCGCCGACGCCTGCGCCAGCCGCTTCGCGGCCTTGCGCGAGCTTGACCGCGAACGCGGCTTCGATCTCGAACGCGGACCCTTGCTGCGCGGCACCCTGGTGCGCGAGTCCGGCGACGCTTGGCGCTTCTTGTGGAGCTACCACCACGCGGTGGTGGACGGCTGGTCGGTGCCGCTGATTCTGAAGCAGGTGCTTGGCCGTTACGCCGAGCTCGGCGCGGGCGAGGCGGCTCCGCTGCCGGGCAGCCGTTTTCTGCCCTTCGTGAACTGGCTGGCCGCGCGGGACGAGAGCGAACAGGCCGCGTACTGGAAGCAAGTGCTGGAGGGCATAGAGGAGCCCACGCCCATTGGTTTCGCGTCTCCGGCGCGCGGACCTCAAGCGCAGGGCCAGGGCCGGCGCGCCTTCGTCTTCGACGCGGCGCTGCGCGAGCAGGTAGACCGCGCCGCGCGGCGGGCCGGCGTAACCCGCGCCAGCCTGCTGACCGGCGCTTGGGCGTTGACGCTGGGCTATGCCGGCGGCGGGCGCGACGTGGTGTTCGGCACCACCTTGTCCGGCCGGCCGGCGACCTTGCCGGGCGTCGAGCGGATGGTCGGCCTTTTCATCAACACGGTGCCGGTGCGCGTGGGCATGGACGACGACGCGAGCGTATCGCAATGGCTGCGGCAGTTACATGAACAGCAGAGTGAGCGGGCCAGGCTGGGGGCGGCCTCGCTCACAGACATCCAGCGCTGGGCGGGCTACGAGGGCGGCGAGCTCCTGAGCAGCTTGTTCGTGGTGGAAAACTATCCGGTGGATCGGACGCTGGCCCGGGGCGATGCCGGTTTCGACGTCAGCGAGTTCGCAGCCGCCGAAACGCGCACCAACTATCCGCTGGTCGGCCAGTTGATTCCGGGCGAGGAGACCGTGCTCTACGTCGATTTCGACGCCTCGCGTTACGACGAGGAGAGCATAGGGCGCTTGGGCGCGAGCTTCATGCACCTGCTCTCCCAGCTCGCCGCGCAGCCGGACGCCCAGCTTGGCGATCTGACCCTGGTGGGCGACGACGAGGCGCGCCGGCTGATTCACGACTGGAACGCGACGCCGCCGGTAGGCGAAGGTTATCTGCTGCACGCGGGCATCGAGCGGCACGCCGAGCTGACGCCGCTGGCGCCGGCGATCATCGGCGTGGACGAAGCGATGAATTACCGGGAGCTGGCCGACGAGACGCTGCGCACGGCGAGGGCCGTGGCGGCGGCGGGCGCGAAGCGCGAACCGGTCGCCGTGCTGCTGCCTAGGAGCGCGCGCGCGGTCGCCGCGTACTCGGGCGTGATGCGCGCCGGCAGCGCTTATGTGCCGGCCGATCCGGCGATGCCGCCGGGACGATTGCGCGATCTGCTGGCCACGGTCGGCTACGTGCTGACGACGCGCGAGCATCTGCCGATGTTGGACGGCGTCGCCGCGCGGGCGATCCTGATCGACGAAACGCCGCCGGCCGATGTCGCGCTGCCGGACGCGGTGCCCGACGATCTGGCCTATGTGATGTTCACCTCCGGGTCCACCGGCAAACCCAAGGGCGTGATGATCACCCATCACGCGGCCTCGCTGACGATAGAGGTCTTCCTGCGCCGCTATGAGATAGGCGCGTCCGACCGCTTGATGTGCGTGTCGGCGGCGGGTTTCGACCTGTCGGTATTCGATTTCTTCGGTGCGTTCACGGCGGGCGCCGCCGTCTTGCTCGCGCCGGAATCGTCGACGATCGCGCCAGCCGTGTGGCTGGAACTGATGACGCGCGAGGGGGCGACGGTATGGGAATCCGTGCCGGCGGTGATGGAGCTGTTGCTGCTTGAGTGCCGGCAAAGCGGGCGCGCGCTGCCGCCTTCCTTGAAGCTGGCGATGTTGAGCGGCGACCGCGTGCCGGTGGGGCTACCCGCGCAGATCCGAGCGGCCGCGACGTCCGATCCCGAGGTGCTGGCGCTGGGCGGCGCCACCGAGGCGGCCATCTGGTCGTGCTGGTACGACACGCGGGAACTGGCGTCCGACGCCGCCTTCGTGCCCTACGGTCGCCATCTGCCGGGGCAGCGGCTTTATGTGTTGTCCTCCTCGCTGCAAGCGGTGCCGGTGGGCGTGCCGGGCGATCTGTGGATCGCCGGCGCGGGCGTGGCGCTGGGTTATCTCGGCCAGCCGGATCTCACTGCTTACCGTTTTGTCGACAATCCCTTTGTGCCGGGCGAGCGGATGTACCGGACCGGCGACCGCGCGCGCGTTCTTGCCGACGGCAATCTCGAATTCCTGGGACGAGTGGACGACCAGGTCAAGATCGGCGGCTTCCGGATCGAGATCGGCGAAATCGAAGCCGCGCTAGCGGCGGCGCCGGGCGTGGAGCGCGGCGTGGCTTCGGTGGTCGAGCGAGACGGGCGGCGAATCATCGCCGGCTATGTGCTGTTGCTGCCGGGCGCGAGTTTGGATCTCGCCGCGGTTCGCGACGCGCTGGCGCGGCGCTTGCCGCCCTACATGCTGCCCGCGTCGATCATGGCGCTGGACAGCTTGCCGCTGAGCGCCAACGGCAAAGTGGACCGCAAGCGCCTGCCGGATCCGGTGGTCGAGACGGGAGCGGCGGCGGCGGAGACCGAGGCCGAGGCGGCGCTGGTGGAAATCTGGCAAGGCCTGCTGGGGCTGGAACGCGTGGGGGTGAGGGATAACTTCTTCGCGCTGGGCGGCGACTCCATCCTGAGCATTCAGATGGCGTCGCGGGCGGCGGAGCGGGGCTTGCGCCTCAGCCCGCAGCAAGTATTCCGCTATCCGACGATTGCGGAACTGGCGGCGGAAGGCTGCGCGGCGGAAGAAGCCGGCGCGCAGGCGGAGCAGGGCGAGGTGGTCGGCGAAGTGAGGCCCGGCCCGATTCAGGCCTGGTATCTGGACTGGCCGGGCACGGACTGGGAACAGTTCAATCAGGGGGCCTATCTGGGCCTGGACGGGGCCGTCGACGCGGAGTCGCTGATTGGCGCGCTGCAGGCGGTGGCGCAGCGGCACGACGCGCTGCGGATAGGCTGGCGGCGGGATGGAGAGCGCTGGATTCAGGAAAGTGGCGCGGGCGAACCGGTGGAAGTGAAGGCCGTGGACTTGCGCGGTCTGGCCGATGCGGAGGCCGCGCTGGAGCGGGACGCCGCCGCGTTGCAAGCCAGCCTGCGTTTGGGCGGCGCGAGCCTGTGGGCGGCGCGGCTGTACCGGCTGGACGAGGGCTGGCGCTTGCTGTGGCTGGCGCATCACGCCTCGGTGGACGGGGTGTCGTGGCGGATTCTGCTGGAAGACCTGTGGCGGGCCTACGCGGCGCTGAGCCGGGGCGAGGCGGCGGCATGGCCGGCCAAGACGGTGTCGTATCAGGCGTGGTCGCAGCGGCTGTGGGAATGGGCGGAAACCTTGCCGGACTCAACGCTGAGTTACTGGCGGGAGATGGATGCGCCGGGCATGCCGCTGCCGGGTTTCAACGCGGCCGAGGATACGGTGGCGGCCGAGTCGCGGGTCTCGCTGCAGTGGGACGCGGAGACGACGGAACGCTGGCTGCGGCAAGCGGGCGAGGCTTACCGGATGCGTCCGGAAGAATTGCTGGTGACCGCGCTGGCGCGGGCCTTGCGCCAATGGACGGGCGCGGAGGAATGCGTGCTGGACCTGGAAGGGCACGGCCGTGACGGGCTGGCGGGCGTGGATGTGTCGCGCACCGTGGGCTGGTTCACCAGCCTGTATCCGCTGCGGCTGCCGCTGAGCGGGGAGCTGTCAGGAGACCTGAAACGGGTGAAGGAGCGGATGCGGAGCGTGCCGGACGGCGGCCTGGCTTACCACGCGCTGCGTTACGGCGGCCGCGGGTCGGAGCTGGGCGGCCACGCGCGCACGGTGTGCTTCAACTACCTGGGCCAATGGCGGCTGGAGGAGGGCGGCGAGCCGCGCTCCACGTGGTTGGGGGAGCCGCCGGGCGGGACGCGCGGGGCGGGGATGACGCGGCGCTACGGGCTGGATGTGGTGGCGCAGGTGCATGAAGGGCGCTTACGGGTGGACTGGCTGTATAGCGCGGCGCGACAGCGGGAAGACGCGATCAAGGCGCTGGCGGAGGGCTTCCGCGCGGAACTGGACGCGGTGCTGGCGCATTGCCAGTCGCCGGAGTCTGGAGGGCTGACGCCGTCGGACCTGCCGCTTGCTCATCTGGACCAGAACGATATCGACGAAGTGTTACAGCTACTGAACGAACAGTTATGAACCAAACATTATCGAATACCGCACAGCAAGCCCGCTCGAAAGTCGAGACCATGCTGCCGTTGACGCCGACGCAACAGGGCCTGCTGTTTCATACGCTGAAGGCGCCGGAGTCAGGCGTCTATTACGAACAGGTGGCTTGCTCCTTCCACGCCGCGCTCAACGCCGCCGATTACCGGCGCGCGCTGGAAGCGGTGGTCGCGCGGCACGGCGTGCTGCGCACCGGCTTTTTGTGGGACGGCCCGTCCAAGCCGGTGCAAGTGGTCTTCCGCGACGTCGAACTGCCGTGGGTGGAGGAGGACTGGCGAGCGTTTGACCAAGAGGAGCAGCAGCGCCGTCTCGCCGCCTATCGGGACGCGGACCGGCGTCCCGGCTTTCACCTGAGCCGCGCGCCGCTGATGCGTTGCGCCTTATTCCGCACCGGAGAGGAGCGCTACGAGTTCGTGTGGAGCTATCACCATCTGCTGCTGGATGGTTGGTCGGTGCAGATTGTGCTGGGGGAGGCGCTCGCCTTTTACGACGCTTACCGGCGCAGCGTCGTTCCGGCTATGCCGCCGCCCCAGCCGTACAGCGCCTTCCTGCGCTGGTTGGACGAACAGGACGGCGCCGAGGCCGAGGCTTTCTGGCGAGCGCGGCTGGGCGATGTGCGCTCGGCCACGTCCCTGCCGTTCGCCGACGACGCGCGTCCGGACCGCGCACCCGGCCACGGTCTGATAGAACGCGAGCTCGACGCGCGAACGAGCGAGGGATTGCAGCGTTTGGCGCGAGAGTGCGAGCTCACGCAGAGCACGGTGATCCAGGCCGCCTGGGCCTTGTTGTTGGCGCGCGCGAGCGGCCGCGACGACGTGGTGTTCGGCACCACCGTGTCCGGCCGGCCGGCGGCGCTGCGCGGCGTCGAGCAGATGGTGGGGCTCTTTGTCAACGCGCTGCCGACGCGCGCGTCCGTCGACCTTGAACTGACGCTGGGCGACTGGCTGCGGCGGCTGCATCGCCAGCACGTCGACGCCGAAGCCTATGCGTATACCCCGCTGCACGCGATTCCGGGCTGGAGCGGAGTCGCTCCCGGCGCGCCCTTGTTCGAGAGCTTGGTGGTGTTTGAGAACTACCCGGCGCGGGCGGATGCGAAACGCTATCGCGAGCAACTGGGCGTGAGCGATGTCGAGGTGGTCGAACAGACCAATTACCCGCTGACCGTGGTGGCGATTCCCGGCGAGCGCTTGCGCCTGCGTCTGCATTTCGACCGCCAGCGGATCTCGGCGGCGTCGGCAGAGCGGGTCGTGGAGATGCTGGCGGGGGTGTTGGGCCAGTTTGAACGCGGCGGCCCGGCGCTGAGCGTCGCGCGGGTGTCGCTGTTGGGCGACGAAGCTGGCGGCACGCTGGCCGCGCGCTGGAACGCGGCGGCCCGTCGCGCGGACGATGCGGAGCGCCAGTGCCTGCATCGCCGTTTTGAGGCGCAAGCGCGCTCGCGGCCGGACGCCGTTGCGCTGAAGTGCGACGGCGAGACGCTCACTTACGCGGAACTGGATCGCCGCGCCAACCGGCTGGCCTGGCGGCTGGACGCGGCCGGGGTGCGCGGCAACGCGCCTGTCGCGCTGGCGTTTGGGCGCGGCATGGACAGCGTCGTCGCGATTCTGGCCGTGCTGAAGGCGGGCGCCTTTTACGTGCCGCTGGATCTCGACCATCCGTCGGAACGCCTCGCATGGATGCTGGACGATATCGGCGCCGGCGCGCTGATCTGCGGCGAGGAGGCGCGAGATCGCTTCGGGGATTTCGGCGGGGTTCTGATCGGGATGGGGGATGCGGCGGCGTCCGGCGAGCGCGAAGACGCGCCGCCGCCGCGAGACACTTCGCCCGCGGACCTGTGCTATGTGATCTACACCTCGGGTTCGACCGGGCAGCCTAAAGGCGTGTGCGTGGAGCACCGCAACGCGGACCATTTGTTCGCGGCCACGCGCCGGAGCTACGGCATTGGACCGTCGGACGTATGGACCTTGTTCCATTCCTATGCCTTCGATTTCTCGGTATGGGAAATCTGGGGCGCCTTGCTGCATGGCGGACGGTTGGAAATCGTGCCTTACCGCTGCTCGCGCACGCCGGACGAATTTCTCGCGCTGCTGGAACGCGAGGGCGTCACGATGCTGAGCCAGACCCCCAGCGCTTTCAAGCAACTGCTGCACGCGCTGGACGACGCGCGGCGGCCTTTGCCGGCCGGCTTGCGCTATGTGTTCTTTGGCGGCGAGGCGACGATTCCCAGCCAGTTCGCCGCCTGCCTGAACGATGCGGGCGGGGTGGCGCTGGTCAATCTCTACGGCATCACCGAGACCACGGTGCATGTCACCGAGCGCGTATTGGGCCCGGGCGACGCGCAGTCGTCGCGCAGCCCTGTGGGCCGGCCCTTGCCGGGCTACCGCGTCTACCTGCTCGACGCCGCCGGGCATCCGGTGCCGCCGGGCGTGCCGGGCGAAATTCACGTGGGCGGGGAGGGCGTGGCGCGCGGTTACCACAATCGTCCTGAGCTCGACCGCGAGCGTTTCATCGCGGACCCGTTCCTGCCCGGCGAGCGGCTTTATCGCAGCGGAGACCTAGGGCGCTTCGACGCGCGCGGCGAGCTGGACTATCTGGGCCGCATCGACGACCAGGTCAAGATCCGCGGTTTCCGCATCGAGCTGGGCGAAGTGGAGGCGACGCTGGCCCGGCATCCGGACGTCGCCGCGGCAGCGGTCATGGTCGACGACGCGACCATAGACGGCCACGCCCAATTGGCGGGTTTTGTGGTGGCGCGCGGTTCGGCGCGCGTGTCCGGTTCCGCGCTGCGGGACTGGCTTGCCCAGCGCCTGCCGCCGCATGCGGTGCCGGCGCGCCTAGTCGAGGTGGACGCGATTCCGCTGACGAGCAACGGCAAGCTGGATCGCCGCAGGCTGGCCGGCGCGCTGGCGGCGGACGCCGACGCGGCGCGTCCGCGCATAGCGCCGCGCAACGCGGTGGAGCAGGCGCTGGTCGGTGTGTTCGAGTCCGTGCTCAAACGCTCGCCTATCGGCGTTACCGACAACTTTTTCGAGCTGGGCGGCGACTCCATCCTGAGCATTCAGATCCTGTCCGCCGCGCACAAGGTCAACATCGATTTTTCGCTGGACGATTTGATGCGCTCGCTGACCATAGAGCGGCTCGCGCCGCGCGTCCGGCAGGCGGACTCGGCGCCGCCGACCGCGAGCGCGCCGCCGCTAGATGCCGTCCACGAGGACGCCTATCCGCTCAGCGAAATGCAGATGGCGATGCTCGCCAACGAGATGCGGCACGGCCAGGACTCGGCTTACCACAACGTCAACGGCCAGCGTCTGGCTCTGCCATTCGACGCTGCCGCGCTAGAGGCGGCGCTCCGCGGCGCCTTTGAACGCCATCCGGCGCTGCGCACCGCTTTCGACCTTGCGGCCGACGAGGAGCCGCTGCAGTACGTGCATCGTCAAGTGCCTTTGCCGCTGACGGTCAGCGATTGGCGAGGCCTGGACCCGGAGCGGCAGGACGCGCGGATTCGAGATTGGCGCGAAGCCGAGCGGCGCCGGCGCTTCGACGTCGAGCGTCCGCCGCTGATCCGCTTCGCCGTGCACCGCTTGAGCGAAGAGGCGATGCACATCGGCGTGACCAAGCACCACGCGATTCTGGACGGCTGGAGTTTCAACCTGCTGCTCTCCGAGCTGATCTCCGACTATTCGGCGCGGCTGGCCGGCCGGCCGCTGACGCTGGCTGCGCCCGCGAGCCGGTTCCGCGATTTCGTCGAGCGGGAGCGCGAGGCGGCGCGTTCGGAATCGCTGCGCGATTGGTGGCGCGCGCGTCTGCAATCCTTGCCGGTCACGCGGCTGGCGCGGGAGCCGGGCGGCGACGCGGAGCCGGTCGAAGTGCCCATTTCGGCAGCCCAGTCGGCTGGCCTGGAAGCGCTTGCCGCGAGCGCGGGCGCATCAGTGAAAAGCGTGCTGCTGACGGCCCATCTGCTCGCCTTGTCGCGCATCGCAGGCGCATCCTCGGTGACCAGCGGCGTGGTGTTCAACGGCCGCAGCGAGGGTGTTGACGGCGATCGGGTGCTGGGCCTGTTCCTGAACAGTCTGCCGTTGGGTTTCGACTTTCCGGCCGGCGCCTTCGACGCCGTCGCGTTGGTGCGCGCGGTGCAGTCGGCCGAGCTGGAAGTCTTCAGTCGCCGGCGCTATCCCTTGATCGAATTGCATCGACAGGCCGGCACGGTGTTCGACGCGCTGTTCAACTTCACGCATTTCCGCGCTCTGGAGGAAGCGGTGCGCGACATCGAGGTTTCCGACGGCTATGCGAGCGATATGACTAATGTGCCGCTGGTGGTGCAGAGCAGCTTCGACGGTCGGCAGCGCGCACTGCGGATCACGCTGGTGCCGTCGCGCGGGTATTTCTCTACGGCGACCATCAACCGCTTCGCGGCTCTCTATGCGGGCGCCTTGCGAACGCTGCTGGGCGAGCCCGAGGCAGAGGGCGCAGGCGCCGTCGGCGCGATAAGGGCGGACGGCGGAGAGCGCCGGAGCGGGGCCTCTACCGCCGCGACGCCGGCCGCGGCCGGGAGGGCCGCGGCGGCGCGGCCTAGCGGCGCGGCCCTGCGACGCGAACTGAGGGCGCTATGGGCGGCCGTGCTCAAGCGCGAACCGCCGTCCGACGACAGCGATTTTGTGGCGTTGGGCGGAGACTCGCTGCTGATGCTGCGGATCTGCTCCCGCGCCGGCCGGGCGTTTGGGCTGAACTCAGCGGTGGTGGCTCGCTTGCTGACGGCACAAACGGTAGCCGAGCAAGCCCGCGTCATAGAGACAGACGGCGCGGGCGAAGACGGCGCACGGGTCGGCTCGCTCGTCGCCTTGTCCGCGCAGGGCGATGCGCCGCCGCTGTTCTTCGCGCCTGGCGCGGGCGGCCATGTGCCGTATCTGCGCGCGCTCGCGGCCGAGTTGCCGAACGCCTTCTCGGTGTGGGGCATGGAGCTGTCCGGCGACGCGGACAGCGTGGAAGCGACGGCGACGGCGCTGATCGCGGACATCCGGCGGGTGCAGCCTTACGGCCCGTATCGTCTCGGCGGTCATTCCTTTGGCGGTTGGGTCGCTTTTGAGATTGCCCGGCAATTGGCCGGACAGGGCGAGGCGGTGGACTGGGTCGCGGTGGTGGACAGCTTGCCGCCGGGGCCGGCGGCGCAGTCGCGGAAACAGGATTGGCAGGGCGGCCGTTGGATAGCGGAGATCGGCAACAGCTTCGCGCGCCTGGCCGACGCCGAACTGGTGTTCGACGAAGGCGAATTCGACGCGCTGGACGATGCGAGGAGAGTCGAACGCTTGCGCGAGCGCTTGATCGAGGCGGGCGCGGTGCCGGAGGCGCTCGGCCTGGCCGAATTCGCGGCGCGCGTGCGCGCCTTCATTGCGCATTCGCTGACCGATTACGCGCCGGCGACGCCTTATGCGGGGCCCTTGCACATGATCGTGGCCGCCGACGGGGACGGTGAAGCGCTGATAAGCGGCTGGCGTCAGGCTGCGTCGGGCGCGGCGACGGCGGTTCGCCTGGCCGGCGACCATATCGGCATCATGCGCCGCCCGTTCGTCAACGGGTTAGCCGCCGCTTTGCGCGCCGCGGAAGCCGCCGCGCGCCGATCCGTTTCCGTGAAGCAAACCGAGGAAGAACAATGAATACACGAGTGAAGGCATTCGCCGCCGTTGAAGCGGCGCTGGCGGAACCGGAGGCGGCGCTCGCCAACGGCGATTTCGAAACCGTTGAACGGCTGATGAGCGGCATCCGCGAGAGCAACCGGATGAAAGGCGTCTGGCTGCCGCAGGTGCCGCGCGCGGACGGCGGCCTGGGCTTGAGCCTGCTTGAGCTGGTGGAAGTAGGCGAACTGCTGGGTGCCTCGCCGCTGGGCCATTACGCGGTCAACTACCAGGCGCCCGACGCCGGCAATATCGACGTGCTGCTGGAGTACGCCACTCCCGCGCAGCGCCGGCGCTGGCTGGAGCCGCTGCTGCGCGGCGAGCTGCGCAGCTGCTTCGCGGCGACGGAGCCCGAGTCCGCGGGATCCAACCCCTCCTCGCTGAAAACGACGGCGGTGTACAAGGACGGCGGCTGGCACTTGAGCGGCCGCAAATGGTTCGCGTCCGGCGCCGACGGCGCGGGCTTCGCCATCGTGCTGGCCGTCACCGACGAGGCCGCGCCGCTGCACGCGCGCACCAGCACCTTCATTGTGCCGACCGACGCGCCGGGCTTCCGCCATGTCCGCAATCTGCGCGTAATGGGCGACGAAGGCTGCGGCTGGGCCAGCCACGGCGAACTGGAGCTGGACGATTGTCGGGTGGGCGAGGACGCGATGCTGGGCAAGCCGGGCGAGGGCTTCGTCGTGTTGCAGGCCCGGCTCGCCACCGGGCGGCTGCATCATTGCGCGCGCTGGATTGGCGTGTGCGAGCGCGCCTTCGCCATAATGTGCCGGCGGGCGTGCCGCCGGGAGCTGGCTGCGGGCGAGCTATTGTCCTCGCGCCAGACCGTGCAGAACTGGATCGCCGAGAGCCGCGCGTCGATAGACGCCGCGCGGCTGCTGGTGACTCAGGCGGCCACGCGGCTGCAAAACCGTCATGAGCGCGCGCAGATCGACATCTCGATCGCGAAATTTTTCGTGGCCGGCGCAACGCAGACTGTGCTCGATCACGCGCTGCAGGTGCAAGGCGCGCTGGGCGTCAGCGGCGACACGATTCTCAACGTGTTGTGGCGGCATGAACGAGCGGGGCGGATTTACGACGGCCCGGACGAAGTCCACAAAGCGCTGGTGGCGCGCCATGCGCTGGCCGGCTTTCGCCGGGAGCTGACATGAGCGCGCGAATCGCGGAGCGGGCGATGGCGGCATTGGGCCGCTCCGGCATGGGCGCGCGCGCGACGCGGGTCGGCGGCGGCCGGGCCAGCGAAGTGTTTTTGGTGCAAGGGGGCGACAGCGAGCTCATTGCCTACTGGCTGCCGGAGGGCGGCGCGCGGGAAGCGCGGCGTCGTTTCGCGCTCCTTGAGCGGATGGCTGGCCAGTTCCGGCTCGCGCCCAGGCCGCTGGCGGTTGATGAGGACTGCGACGCCGCCTTGTTGCTGGTCGAAAAGCTGGAGGGCGTCGCGCCGGCGGCTTGCGGGCCGCTCGCGCCCGACACGGTGCGCCGGCTCGCGGAAAACTTCATCGGGACGCTGGCGAGCCTGCATGCGCTGGAGGTCGCGCCCGCCGATCGGCCCCCCGACTATCTGCGTCGCATTCTGAGCGAGTGGCGGCGGCGCTGGAACGCGGAGGAGGCGGGCGGGGCGATAGACGCCGACTTCAGCGCCGTGGCCGACTGGCTGACCGAGCATATGCCCGAGACCGCGCCCGCGGCCTGGCTGCACAACGACTACAAGCTGGACAACATCCTCGTCGATCCGGGCGACCCCGCGCGGGTGGTGGGCGTCGTCGACTGGGAGCTGGCCGCCGTCGGCCATCCGCTGGCCGACCTTGGCGCCGCACTCGCTTACTGGATAGAGAACCGGGACTCGTCGCTGCTGCGGCTGGACGCGCCTGGACCGAGCTGCGCGCCGGGCGCGCCGACGCGCGAGGAGCTGGTCGATTTGTACGCGGCGGCGGCCGGACGCGAGGTGACGGCTCCCGCCTATTGGTATGCCTACGGCCTGCTGCGCTTGGCGGTAATCACGCAGCAACTGGCGCTGCGGCGCCGGGATGAAGGCCAGCGGGTGCCGCGCGCCAAGCTGATCGTGCGCTGGCTGCTGGACCGCGCGGCGGAAGCTTGCGGCGGCGGCCGCCTATGAAGGCCGCCCGCGCGCCATCCCATTCATTTCCAATCAAGGACTCTCGACCCATGAATTCCGAAACCTCCCCAATGTTGTTCGACGTCGTCGTGATCGGCGGCAGTCACGCCGGACAATCCGCCGCGCTGCAGATCGCGCGCGCGCGCCGCCGCGTGCTGGTGATCGATGCCGGCGCGCGCCGCAACCGCTTCGCCTCTCAATCTCACGGCGTGATCGGCCAGGACGGACGTTCGCCGGACGCGATCGCCGCGGACGGCAAGGCACAGCTGCTTGCTTACCCTAACGCGCAATGGCGGGAGGACAGCGTGGTCCGGGCGGAGCGGAGCGACGCCGGCTATACGCTCATCTGCGCATCCGGGCAACACTACAGGGCGCGCCAGCTGGTGCTCGCCTTCGGCGTGGTGGACGAGCTGCCGGAGCTGGAGGGCCTGGAGGAACGCTGGGGGGACAGCGTGTTCCACTGCCCTTACTGCCACGGCTACGAACTGGATCGGGGCCGCATCGGCGTGCTCGGCAGCGGGCCCTTGTCCTATTTGTCGGCGATGTTGATGCCGGAGTGGGGGCAGACCGTTTTTCTGACCGACGCTAGCTTCGAGCCGGACGAGGAGCAGCGCGAGGCGCTGGCGCGGCGGGGCGTTGAGATCGTGCGCGACCGGATCGCGCGCATTGTCGACCGCGCCACCGTCGAACTTGCCGATGGGCGCCGGATCGCGTTCGACGGGCTGTTCACGATGAACCGCATTCGCCTGTCCAGCCCCGTCGCGGAACAACTGGGCTGCGCGATAGAGGAGGGGCCGCTGGGGCCGTATGTGCGGACCGACGACGCGATGGAGACTTCCACGCCGGGCGTGTTCGCTTGCGGCGACATCACGCATCGGGGCGGCACCGTGGCGCTGGCCATCGGCAACGGCGCGCTGGCGGGCATCGCCGCGCATCGCAAGTTGGTGTTCGGGTGAGGCGCGCGCGGGGCGTGGCGGCGCGTTTCTCTTTCTTGCTACCGGAAATTGATCAATGAGTTGGCAAAACCTATGTTTTTCGTGGCTGTTGCGCAGAACGGCCAAATCTCTGACCCGCAAACCCGGCCTGACCGCTCAGGAAATGCGCGAGCGCAGCGCGAAATGGGCTCGCGGCGAAGCAAAGCCGCCGCGCGGATGGCGGGTGCGCAAGCTGGACGCGCAGGCGTTGCGAGGCGAGTGGATAGAGCCGGAGGCCGCCGAGCGGCGCGAGGCGACCGGGCGGGTCATTCTGTATCTGCACGGCGGCGGCTATTGCTTCTGCTCCCCGGTCACGCACCGGGGCGTGGCCGCCGCGCTGGCGCGGGAAGCCGACGCGCGGGCGTTTTCGTTGGATTACCGGCTTGCGCCGGAACATCCGTTCCCCGCCGCCGTCGACGACGCGCTGGCGGCGTATCAGGCGCTGCTGGACGAGGGCGTGGCGGCGGACCGGATCGTGATCGCCGGCGATTCGTCGGGGGGCGGGCTGGCGCTCGCCTTGCTGCTGTCGCTGCGCGACGCGGGCGCGCCCTTGCCGGCCGGGGCGGTGCTGTTCTCGCCGTGGACGGATTTGGCGGCGACCGGAGCGTCTCTGGAAGCGAACGATGCGTCTGACGTGATGCTGAGCGCGGTTGCGGTGAGGAATTTCTCGCGTTACTACCTTGGCGACGCCGCGGCCGATCATCCCATCGCCTCGCCGCTCTACGGCGATTACGCTGGTCTGCCCGATCTGTTCATCCAGGCCAGCGACACCGAGGTGCTGCTGGACGACGCCGCGCGCGTGGCCCGCAAGGCGAGCGCGGCCCGCGTCCCGGTGGACTTCAAGGTGTGGCGGCGGCTGCCGCACGCATGGGCCACCTTGGCGCCCATGCTGCCGGAGGCGAGGGCGGCGATTAAAGAGGCCGGCGGTTTCGTTCGCAAGGTGGCGCCATGAACCGCGAATGGACGCCGGCGCCGGGCGGCGCGTGGGTGGACGCCGCGCCGGCGGGCCGGCATGCGGCGCTGCGCCTGTTTTGCTTTCCGTATGCGGGCGGCGGCGCGGCGGTGTTCCGGGGTTGGGAGGAGCGGCTTCCGGCCGAGGTGGATGTCCGGCCCATGCATCCGCCGGGGCGGGGGCGGCGGTTTCACGATGCGCTGCGCTACCGGCTGGATCAGCTGGCCGACGAGGCGACGGACGCGATTGCGCCGTTGCTAGACCGGCCTTACGCCTTGTTCGGGCACAGCATGGGCGCGAGCCTGGCGTTTGAAGTGGCTCAACGGGCGCAGGCGCGAGGCCTGCCGTCGCCGTCGTGTTTGATCGTTTCCGGTCGCGCCGCGCCGCACTTGCCCGCGAGGGATCGGCCGATCCACGCTTTGCCGGACGAGCAGTTTCTGGACGAGGTGATGAGGATGAACGGCACGCCGGCGGAAGTGCTGGAGCACCCGGAGCTGGTTCAGATCATTCTGCCGGTGCTGCATGCCGATTTCGAAGCGATAGAGACCTACCATCCCGAGCCGCGTCCTCCGCTGAGCTGCCGCATCCTTGCTCTTGGCGGCAGCGAAGAGGTCCGGGGCGCGGAGGCGGCGGCTTCATGGCGAGGCTACACCACCGGCGGCTTCCGCGGCGAGATCCTTCCCGGCGATCACTTCTTTCTGAATGGGAAGCCGGACAGTTTGTTCGCGATACTGAACGAGGAGCTTGGCCGATTTTTGTGACCAGTGGCTGGGCGGAAAAAAACCGCTGAGGCACGGGGCGCAGCGGTTGGGGCGGTTTGGGCTCCGGCTCAGGGCGTTGGCGTTGCGCCTTCCAGCATGGAAACGCCTTCCAGCCCGGAGCGGAACACCGCCTGTTGCAGGGTGTCGATCGCCTTCTTGCGGAAGAACTGCTTGCGAGTCACCAACAGCACGCGGCGCTGCGGCGCCGGCGTCTTGAACGGCACCACCGACAGCAGCGACTCATCGGTCGGGCCTATCGAGGTCGACGGCATCACCGTGACGCCCATGCCGCTGGCCACCATGTGGCGGATGGTGTTGAGCGAGCTGCCTTGCAGATTGGCCGCCAGCGTGCCGCCATGGCTTTGCCGGCTGGCGAGGTCGCTGCAGGCTTGCAGCACCTGGTCGCGGAAGCAAT
This sequence comes from Chromobacterium sp. IRSSSOUMB001, assembly GCF_023507765.1. Taxonomy (NCBI): domain Bacteria; kingdom Pseudomonadati; phylum Pseudomonadota; class Betaproteobacteria; order Neisseriales; family Chromobacteriaceae; genus Chromobacterium; species Chromobacterium sp. IRSSSOUMB001. The sequence continues at coordinate 36,203 of NZ_JALCYU010000007.1, read as the reverse complement.
TGCCCTGGGTCAGCAGCAAGACGCTCTCGTCTGCCAACTGATTGGCGGCGATGGCGCCAAGCTTTTCCCAGGGATGGCCCTTGGGCGTGGCCACGACGAAGGGCTCGTCGTACAACGGGCTCGCCACGGTGCCGGCTTCGTCGAAGGGATCGGCGACGATGATGGCGTCCACCTCGCCCCGCTTGAGCATTTCCGAGAGCCGGGAGGTGTAGTTCTCCTCCAGGATCAAGGGCATGTCAGGCGCCAGGATGCGCAAGGCCGGGATCAGGCGCGGAAGCAGATAGGGGCTGATGGTGAAAATCACCCCCAGCTTCAGCGGGCCGACCAACTCGTTCTGATGCTCGCCGGCCAGGCGTTTGACGGTTTCGGCTTCTTCCAGCACGCGCTGCGATTGCTCGATGATGCGCTCGCCGATCTCAGTGACGCTGACTTCCTGGCCGCCGCGCTCAAACAGCGTGACGCCCAGTTCGTCCTCCAGCTTCTTGATGGCGATGGACAGCGTCGGCTGGCTGACGAAGCAGCTTTGCGCGGCGCGGCCGAAGTGGCGCTCCCGCGCCACCGCGACGATATAGCGAAGTTCGGTCAGCGTCATGGCTCAGCGCTGGTGCTCCGGCAGCACGATATTGACTTCCAGCACTTCAAAATCGTCCTGACGCTCCACCTGTACTTTGATGTCGTCCAGATTGACCGCGACGTATTTGGAGATCACTTCCATCAGCTCGCGCTGCAGCGCCGGCAGATAGTCGGGCGCGCTGCGGCCGTTGCGTTCGTGGGCCAGGATGATTTGCAGCCGTTCTCTGGCAATGGCCGCGGTTTTCTGGCGCTTGCCAAAGATCATTTCGATCAGGGACATGACTTAACCTCCAAAGAGGCGTTTCAGAATGCCCACCTTGGGGGCATCGAGGAAACGCATCGGGCGCTCTTCGCCCAGGAAACGGGCCACCACGTCGGAATAGGCGTCGGCAACGTCCGAGCCTTTCAGATGGATGGCCGGGGTGCCGGAGTTGGAGGCTTGCAGAACGGTCTGCGACTCCGGAATCACGCCCAGCAGCGGCACGCGCAGAATCTCCTTCACATCGTCCACAGACAGCATTTCGCCCTTGTCGACGCGGCCGGCGGAGTAGCGGGTGATGAGCAGGTGTTCCTTGACCGGCTCGCGGCTTTCTTCCGCGCGCTTGGACTTGGAGGACAGAATGCCCAGGATGCGGTCGGAGTCGCGCACCGAGGAGACTTCCGGATTGGTGACGATCAGCGCTTCGTCGGCGAAGTACAGCGCCATCAGCGCGCCTTTTTCGATGCCGGCCGGAGAGTCGCAGACGATGTATTCGAAGCCGGCTTCGGCCAGGTCCTTCAATACCTTCTCCACGCCGTCCAGTGTCAGCGCGTCTTTGTCGCGGGTTTGCGAGGCGGGGATGATGTAAAGGTTGTCGCAGTTCTTGTCCTTGATCAGCGCCTGGTTCAGGCTGGCTTCGCCGTTGACGACATTGATCAGGTCATAGACCACGCGGCGTTCGCAACCCATGATCAGGTCCAGGTTGCGCAGGCCGACGTCGAAGTCGATGACGACGGTTTTGTGACCGCGCAACGCCAGGCCGGAGGAGAAGCTGGCACTGGTAGTGGTTTTACCGACGCCACCCTTGCCGGACGTCACAACGATGATTTTTGCCACAGTCGATCCCTTTGAATAATGGCTTGTTACTCGCCGAGCGCGGACATGACCAGGCGCTCGTTCTCGAGATAGATTTGAGTCGGCTTGCCCAGAATGCTGTCGGGCAAGGCTTGTTCGATAGTTCGATAGACCCCGGCGATGGACACCAGTTCGGCTTCCATGCTGCGGGCGAAAATGCGGGCGCCGGCGTTGCCGCGGGCGCCGGCGAGAGCGCGGCCGCGCAAGGGCGCGTAGATATGGATGTTGCCGTCGGCGATGACTTCAGCGCCGGCGCTGACCATGGCCAGCACGATCAGGTCGCAGCCCTTGGCGTAAATCTGCTGACCGGCGCGCACGGGACGGTCCACGATCATGGCGCCGGTCGCCTGGGCGGGTTCCGGCGCGGCGGGTTTGTCGGCAGGCTCCGGCGCGTTCTGCGCCGAGCGCGGCGGCGTGGCGCTGCTGGTGTAGGCTAGGCCGAACTGGCTGGCGACGCCGGCCAGCGCGGTGCTGGGGTGGCGCAGGGCCACCGCGCGGATGCCGCGGCGGCTCAGCATGGGCAGCAGGCGGCCGTAATCCAGTTCGGCCGGGGCGGGCAAGGCTTCCACGTCGAGGACGAAGGCTTCTACCGGCGCGTCGTGGCCGGTGCCGAAGCGCGCATCCAGCGCCTGGCTCAGCTCATCCAGGTCGTCGGTGCGCAGCAAGAGCGCCAGCAGATCCAGGCTGGCGGATTTTATGTCGAATGCGTTGGCCGCAGGGCTCATTGTACTTGGCTTCATGTAGATAGATTTATTCTATGGGGCGAGTGTACTGGGTTGCTGACGGGCTTTCAATGGCGTTGCTCGGCTTGGGGCCAAAAGGTGGAAATCGGCTAGCGTAACGGGCTTGGGCGCGGGCAAGTGTTGCAATTGCGGGAAACATCGCTAGAAGCGGGAGGGAAGGGCCTTGCTGTCATGTCCCTGGAATGTTTGTGTTGTAAAAATCCATGAAAAATAGTGGTTTAGCGGCTTGTGCGTTGCAACATTTTCTTGACTCGAGAAAGGCGAGTCGCCACAATGGCAATTGTTGCGATGCAACATCAAGAGCGCAGGTTAAGTTCGCTGTCGTTGCTGAGCTGTCAATTTTGGATATTTTTTAGGAGTCGTCATGTTTACCACTACCCAAGAATTCTCCGCTCTCGGCCAGTCGCAGTTCGACAAGGCCGTGCGTTTCTCCTCCATCGTGCTGGCCGGCGCTGAGCGTTTGGCCGCGCTGCAACTGGATCTGTCGCGCAAGCTGCTGGCAGACAACGCCCAGGCAATCAAGGCGCTGAGCGAAGCCAAGGATCCCAAGGCTTTCGCCGAAGTGCAGAGCAGCCTGGCCCAGCCGTCCATCGACCAGGCTTTCTCCGTGGCGCGCAATGTGTACGACGCCGCGCTGGCCACTCAGAATGAACTGGCTGCTTTTGTCGAAGAGCAGATCGCCGAAGGCAACCAAACCCTGCTGAGCAATCTGGATCGTTTGTCCAAGAACGCGCCGGCGGGCTCCGATGCCGCGGTGACGGCTCTGAAAAGCCTGGTGAACACTTCCAACGCCGCTTTCGAAAGCGTGTCCAAGACCGCCAAGAAAGTCAGCGCGGAAATCGCCGAAGCCAGCGTTGAAGCCGCCACCAACTCCGCCAAGGCCGCCAGCGCCGCTGTCGCCCGCGGCAAGAAGGCGACCAGCGCCGCCTGATTCCGGTCCTTGTCGTTAAAAAAAGCCCGCATTCGTGCGGGCTTTTTTAGTTTTCGGAAGCCAGAGGCGACTGGGTCGCAAAATCGCTCCACAGCCGCTCCCAGGCGTGCCGGCAGCCGTTTGCCTGGAGAATCAGCGAGGCAAGGCTGGCGGCGTAGTGGTTTTGCTGCCGGGGAGGCTCAGCGAAGTCCTGACGCGCCGTCGCGCTGTCCGCGGTCAGGTTTTGTTCCGTCAGATAGCGCTGTGACAGGCGAACCAGCTGTTCCCATAGCTGCCACTGTTCTCGCAGCGAGGCTTCCCAGTCCGGCACGGTTTGAGTCACCGGGCTGGGCGGTGCATGTCGTCTCAGCATGAACAGCAGGGCCTCCCAGACTTGACGGGTATAGCGCGCGCTGCCCGCCGGGCCGCAACGCAGCCAGGCGGCCGGCAGCGGAGCCAGCGCGTCCAGCAAGGTCAGGGCGGCGGGCGGCGGAGCGGGTTCGGCCCCCAGCAAAAGCATGAAGCCGAAGTCCGCGCCCAGGGGCTGCCAGGCGCCATCCAGCTCTAGCAAGGAGATGCCTTGTTCGAGACAGAGCCGCAGCCGGGATGGCAAGGGAGCTTGATGCAGGGGGTCGATATTGATCCAGCAGCCGGAGGACAGGTAAAACCCTTGCCAGTCGGAAGGCAGCCAAGACGGCAGTCCGCTTGCGTCCGCGGTCGCGGACACTCCTCGGCTGGCCAGGCGTTGCTGGAGCCAGTGGAGTTGCGGTGCTGAGCCTTGGGCGATATAGGTCACTATGGTTCCGATTGGGCTGCCCGACGCGATGACGGCGGGCGGCGGGGTATTGGGCGAGCGACTGCGGCATCGCCGTCCTGAGCGCGCCCCGGCGCTCCTCATTGAACGATACCTGCAATGCGGCGATGGGTAAAAGAATTATTTATGGTATTTAGTAACAATCACTTGCTTTACTAACCGGATGCGAAAAAGGCGTCCAAGCTTGAGCGATTGTAGCAAATAATAATGGCATATTGCGTTGCAATATCAGCGTAGGCGAATGTGCGCGGATGGGGAGGGCGGGCATGAAAAAACCGGCGACCCGCGCCGGTTGTCTTTCAGGGCAAGCGCCGCGCGCTTATTTTTCGAAGCGGGCGATGCCGTCGACCAGTTCGGCCTTGGCGTCGTCCAGCGTGCCCCAGCCTTGCACCTTGACCCACTTGCCTTTTTCCAGGTCTTTGTAGTGCTCGAAGAAGTGAACCATCTGGTTGCGCAGCAGTTCCGGCAGGTCTTCCAGCTTTTGGATGGACTTGTACATCGGGCACAGTTTTTCCACTGGCACGGCCACCAGCTTGGCGTCAACGCCGGATTCGTCTTCCATCTTGATCAGGCCCAGCGCGCGACAGCGCACCACCACGCCCGGCGGCAGCGGGAACGGCGTTACCACCAGCACGTCAACCGGGTCGCCGTCGCCGGCCAGGGTTTGCGGCACGAAACCGTAGTTGGCCGGATACATCATGGACGTGCCCATGAAGCGGTCAACCACCAGCGCGTTCCAGTCTTTGTCGAATTCGTACTTGATCGGGGCGGCGTTGGCGGAGATTTCGATGACGACGTTGAAGTCGCCCGGCATGTCTTTGCCCGGGCCGATGCTAGCGAGATCCATCAGGGAATCCTTGTTGAACGTGTTGAACACAATGTTTCGATAAACCGCGCAATTATAGCAGTAGCTGCCGTGCTGCGTATCAGGCGGGTATAATCGCCGGCGATTGTGTTAGCGCGAGAAAGAGTGGATTGATGCTGGACAAATGGATCGTCGAGTTCGACAAGGGGTTGCGCACCCTGTTCGCTTCCGCGCAAAGCCTGAGGCCGCATCCGGACGCGGCGCTGGACGAGGCGGAGCTGGCGGCGGAGGAAAAGAAACACGCGCTGGGGCTGATGCGGGTGAACCACTGCGGCGAGGTGTGCGCCCAGGCTTTGTACCAGGGGCAGGCGCTGACGGCGCGCACGCCTCAGGCGCGCGAGGCCTTGCGCCAGGCGGCGCAAGAAGAGGTGGAGCATCTGGCCTGGACCGAGAGGCGCATCCGCGAATTGGGCGGCCGGCCCAGCGTGTTCAATCCGCTGTGGTATACCGGCTCGCTGGCGATAGGCGTGGCCGCCGGGGTGCTGGGCGACAAATGGAACCTGGGTTTTCTGGAGGAAACCGAGCAGCAAGTGGGCGCGCATCTGGACAGCCATCTGAGCCGTTTGCCGGCGGCGGACGTCAAGAGCCGCGCGATTGTCGAGCAGATGCGCGACGACGAGTTGAAGCATGCGGACATGGCCCATGACCTGGGCGCCGCGCAATTGCCGGCCCCGGTGAAGGGCGTGATGAAGTTGTCCGCCAAGGTGATGACGGGCGCCAGCTACCGGCTTTGACTGAGCGGTCTTTAAAAAAAGAACAGGCCTGGACTCCAGGCCTGTTCGCATTTCGGCTCGGGCCTCTTGGAACCTGATTACGATCTAGCAAGCAAGAGCGAGGCAAGGCGAAAACGGCTGAGAAAGCCGAATGTACAAGTGGTACATGAGCATTTCGAGGGCGGTTTTCAACGCCGTATCGCCGAAGCGCGGCAGATCGTAAACAAGTTCAAAACGAAACGGCTCCTAAACAGATTTAGTCGCGATGGCGTTTGCGCCCCGGCAAGCTGGTGACAATGCCCAAGCCGATGATGGCGACGCTGATCAGGCCTGTGAGCACTTCGCCGAGTTCGATGTGGAGCGCTGCGGCGAACATGATGGCCACCAGGGCGCCGATGGCCCAGAACGCTGATGTTTCCAGGTATTTGAATTGGCCGATGATGTTGCGCTCCACCAGCAGGATGGTCATCGAGCGGACGAACATTGCGCCGATGCCGAGCCCGGCGGCGATCAGCCAGAAATTATTGGTGATGGCGAAGGCGGCGATCACGCCATCCATGGAGAAGCTGGCGTCCAGCGTTTCCAGATAGACGAAGCCGATCAGGCCGTTCTTGGCGGCGGCGGTTTGGATGTCCATGCCGCCAAACAGCTGCTTGAACACATGCAAGGCCATGAACACCACGTAGCCCCAGAAGCAACTGCTGAGAAACTCCATCTTCTGGCCGGCGGGAATGGCGGCGGCAACCAGCGCGATCAGCAGGATGGCGATCAGCGACTGGGCGTTTTCAACCGAGCCCAATCGGGCCAGCAGCGGCTCAATGGCCGGCAGCCAGTGTTCGTCCTTTTCCTTTTTGACGAAGTACTCCACCACCACCATCAGCAGGAAGGTGGCGCCGAAGCCCATGATCATCAGGTGCGAGTCATGCATGATCCGCTGGTAGCGCAGCGGTTCGCGGGTGGCGATGGCGAAAGCCTCGAGCAAGGGCGTGTCGCCGGCGACGGCGACGATGAGCAGCGGGAATAGTATGCGCATGCCGAACACCGCGACGGCGACGCCCACCGTCATGAAGAGCTTGCGCCACAGCGAGCTCATCGCCTGCAGCACGCTGGCGTTGACGACCGCGTTGTCGAAGGACACGCTGGTTTCCAGAATCGCCAGCACCAGGGCGGTGACCAGAAAAGAGCCGGCCATGGCGGGGCCGCCCAGTTGGAAGCCGTACCAGCCGGCGGCGGCCAGCACGACGACGCTGAACAGCAGCGAACCGGTAAAGTAGGAGAGCGTGGTGCGCATGAATGGATTCGCCTTGTTGTGTCGGGCGGATTCAAGCCGCCCACCGCTTCGCGCCGCAAGCGGCGCGGGCGGGTGATGACGTGGGATTATAATCGCGGCGCTTCGGAGAAGCGCGGGGCTTTAGATCAACGCGCGCGGGCCAGACAGCTTTGGTAGCGGCCGTCGACGCGCTTGGCGAACCATTCTGTGGTCAGCTTGCGGGTGATCTTGGGGCTTTTCAGGTCGATCTGCGGCAGCTGTTCGCGTGGCGCGGGCTTGCCGAAGCGCTGGTCAGCCAGCGCGTAGGTTTTGCGGTAGAGCTCGCTTTGGCCGAAGGCCGCGCTTTTCTCCAGCTTCAGGTCGCGCAGAATCTCGCCCTGGCCCATGCCCAGCTTGCCGCCCTGGCTGATCACCGCGCTCTGGGTTGTGCTGGGGTAGACCTTGCCGTCCTTGTAGCTGAGCAGGTCGCCGTCCAGCGTCAGGTCCTTGCCGCTGAGTTTCTCCATCACGGCTTGGAAGGCCGCGTTGCGGCTGCTGTAGCGGCCGGCGTTGAAGTCGGCGAAGCGGTATAGCATCTGGCTGTAAGGTGCCGGGTATTGCAGCAGGATGGCCGCGCCGAAGTAGACGCCGCCGCGGCGGGTGAACACTTCCTGGCGGATGCTACCACTGCGCGGGTAGGGGTAGGGCCAGACTTTGACGTGCCCTTCGGCGAATTCGACGCTGACTTGCATCGGCCCGCCGGTGCGGATCGGGTTCTTCATGCTCATCGGCAGGCCCAGCTTGCTGGCCTCGCGGGCCATGTCTTCGAACAGATCGTTCATTTCCCGTTCGGTGCGCAGGCTGTCGATGCGCGCCTTGTAGCTTTTGCCGTTGGGCGAAGTCTTCATCAACGCGGCCTTGACCACCGGCAGCGGGATCAGATAGCCGTGGGCCCGTTCGGCGATCTTGTCCCAGACGATGGCGGGCAGATTGGGCACGGTGGGGTCCGCCTGCCAGCTGGATTCCTGCTCGATCACCGCCGCCAGCGCGCAGAAATTCTCCGCGGTGTAGGGGATCTTAAGGTGAGTGAAGGCCGAGAGAATGTCATTGCTCCAGCCCTGGCGGTCGCGAATCTTGGCGGGCAGCAGGCGATTGAGCAGCAGGCGTCCGGCCTGCGGGTCGTTGTAGGCCGGCCTGAGCGGCGGCGCGCTTACCGGAGGAGGCGAGGGCGGCGCTTCGACCGCCGGCGCGGGGGCCTCCGGCTCGCTTGGAATCGGGGCGACGACGACGGGCGCGGCGACGGGGGCTGGCGGGCTGACGTTGGCGCAGGCGCTCAGCAGCGCGGGCAATAGGGCAAACAGCAAACGGGATGGTTTCACGGTGCGCGGGACGGTGCGGAATCAAACCGTGAAGGTTAGGCTATCTTGCTGTCATCGGCAATCGCGCTCAGAGGTTCTGGTAACGATTCACGATTTGCTTGTAGACGCCGCTTTTTTGAATCGCGCGCAGGCCCTGGTTGAATTCGTCCCTCAAAGGGGCGCTGCGGAAAGCCATCCGGTAAACGGTGGGCGGGAACAGCCGGTGGATATCCACCGGCGCGGTTTTTTCCTTGAACTGGGTGACGAGTTTGTGGTTCATCCAGGCGAAGATGTTGCGGTCGGCCACCACCACGTCCACCGAGCCGCGGAACAACAACCGGTTTTGATCCACCTGGTTGGCGGTTTCGGCGTAATTGGGATTGGTTTTGGCCATGTCCTTGAAGGCTTCGCCCAGGTATTGCCGGGCCAGTGAGAAGGCCAGCACTCGGTAAGCGCCCAGTTCCTTGGCCTGGTGCAATTGAATGCGGCGGCTGCTGAGGGTGATGGCCACGTCCTCGTAACTGATGTAGACGTCGGAATACTCTGCTTGCAATCCGGCTTGTTCGCCGACGGTGGCCACCGCGTCGATATCCTTGTTCTTCAACGCCATCGGCAGGCGGGGCTGGGAAAAGAAGACCGGCTCAATCCGGTAGCCGCGTTCTTGCAGTGCCGCGCGCACGATCTCCAGCTCCAGCCCGTTTTGGCCGCCCTCCATCACATAAGGCTCCAGAGATTCGCCAAACGCCACCTTGACGAGCTTGTGTGCGTGAGCGTCGGCGCCGAGGGCCAGCAGCAAGCTGCCTAGTAACAGTAATCTCCCCATTGGCTTGCCTTTTCGACTTCCTCGCTTCTGGCCCGCGCAGTGGAAACCATGCTGTCCGGGCGATAGAGTTGCGCATGATGCATGAAAAGCATTTTGCGCGTTCGTCGCTGGCGCTGACAAGCGGCCGTGCGGCTTAGTCCGTCAGATAAGGCATGGGGTCGACCGCAGAGGAGCGGACGCGCAGTTCAAAGTGGAGCTTGACCCGAGTGGTGCCGGAACTGCCCATGGTGGCGATGGCGTCGCCGGCTTTGACCGCCTGCCCTTCTTTCACCAGCAATGACTGATTGTGAGCATAGACGGTGAGGTGGGCATTGTCATGCTGGATGATCAACAGATTGCCGTAGCTGCGGATGCCCTTGCCGGCGTAGGTGACCTTGCCGTTGGCCGCCGCGCGGACGGGGGAGCCAGCTTCGCCGGCGATGTCTATGCCCTTGCTGCCCTGGCCGTTGAATTTGGCGATGATGGGACCTTTGGCCGGCCAGACCAGCTTGATGTTGGCCACCGGACGAGCCGCGGGCTTGCTGGGTTCCGAAGCGGAAGGCTTGGCCGCGGGCCGGCTGGGCTGTGGGCGCTTGGCGGGGGCTTGAGCGGCGCCGGCGGGCGGGGAGACGCGCAGCAACTGGCCGGCATTGATGCTGCCGGGGTCTTTCAGTCCGTTCCAGCGCACCAAGTTCGCCACGCTGACCCGGTGGTTCTGGGCAATGCGGAACAAGGTGTCTCCCGGCTTGACGCGGTAAAAGCCGGCGGACTCCACCGCTGCGGGTTGCGAGGTGCTGGCGCAGGCGGCAAGCAGCAGGGACAGGGAAACGGGGATAAGACGAACGGACAAGGACATGGCGCAGATTCTAGCATCGCAGCCGGCGACTGCGCGGTTTCTGTGCGCAAACGCCGGCGGCTGGACTAAAAATCATGTTAAGGACTGTGATGGGCACTGGGCGGAGGCAACGGGATGAAACTGGGATGGGTGATGATCAGCTTATGGAGCGTGGCGGCGTTGGCGGCGGAACCGTCGACGCTTTCCATCTACAGCGTGGAGTATCCACCGCTGGTGTTGAAGGGGGAGGGTGGAAAATTGAGCGGCATCGCCGCGGAGGCGGTGACCCAGGCGCTGCAATTGGCCGGCTTGAGCGTGCGCATGCCGGAGATTCCCTGGAAGCGCGCTCAAGTTCAGGTGCAGCAAGACGCGGACAGCTGCTTAATGCCTTTTACGCGCTCCCCGGAGAGAGAGAAGATGTACCGTTGGGTGGGTTTGGTGATGGAAAGCAATCAATCTTTGTTCATCAACAGCCATCATCCGGTGGTCTTGAATTCGCTGGACGACGCCAAGGGCAAGCGTGTCGTGGTGTTGCTGGGCTCGTCGATGGCGGATTATTTGAAAAAGAACAATATAGCCTATTCCGTCAGGCCCACGCCTGAGGAGGCCGAGCGTGAGTTGGCCGCGGGCGTGGCGGACGTCTGGGCGGTGCATGACGTGGTGGCCAACTACACCATCAAACAAGTGGGCACGCCGGCCGACCATATCCGGGAGGCCTTGCAGGTGCAAACCACCAGCATCTATATGGCCTGCAGCCTGAAAATGTCGGATGCCACCGCGTTGAAGTTGAGCAGGGCGTTTCAACAACTGCGCGAAAGCGGGAAGTTGGAGAAAATCGTCGCCAAGTACATGAAGTGACGATTGTCGGCACGTGGTATTTTATGGTGACAGTGTCTACTCGTATTAATTTTTCAAGGGTACAGTATCTTGGAAAAACAAGTTGAACTGTCTCTGATGGCTGCGAAATGGCTGGGCTAGAATGGTGCCAGTTTTTGAGTCGCCGCGGATCCGGCGGCGCAATGGTGATTCTTTTGTCATCCCTGGACAAGGACAGTCATGAACCGAACCTACTTAGCCCATCTTGAAGCCACGCTGGCGCAGATTCGCACCGACGGTTTTGAAAAGCTCGAGCGCGTGATCGCCACGCCGCAGCGCGCCGACATCGCCTTGAGCAACGGCAGCAATGTGCTGAATTTTTGCGCCAACAATTACCTTGGCCTGGCCGACGACCCGCGTTTGATCGAGGCGGCGAAAAAGGGCATGGACGACTTCGGCTACGGCTGCGCCTCGGTCCGCTTCATCTGCGGCACCCAGCAAGTGCATAAGGACCTGGAGCAGGCGATTTCGGGCTTTTTGGGCACCGACGATACCATCCTGTATTCCAGCTGCTTCGACGCCAACGGCGGCGTGTTCGAAACCTTGCTGGGCGAAGAAGACGCGGTGATTTCCGACGAGCTCAACCACGCCTCCATCATCGACGGCGTGCGCCTGTCCAAGGCCAAGCGCTTCCGCTACAAGAACAATGATATGGCAGATCTGGAAGCGCAGTTGATCGCCGCGGAACAGGCCGGTGCGCGCTTCAAGCTGATCGTCACCGATGGCGTATTCTCGATGGACGGCATCATTGCCGACCTGAAAACCTTGTGCGAAGTGGCTGAGCGTCATGGCGCGCTGGTGATGGTGGACGACTCCCACGCCGTCGGCTTCATCGGCGACAGCGGCGCTGGCACGCCGGAATTGTGCGGAGTCGCCGATCGCGTCGACATCTACACCGGCACCCTGGGCAAGGCCCTGGGCGGCGCGTCCGGCGGCTATGTGTCCGGCCGCAAAGCCATCATCGATCTGCTGCGTCAACGCTCGCGTCCGTACCTGTTCTCCAACACTCTGGCTCCGGCCATCGCCGCCGCCAGCCTGGAAGTGCTGAACATCCTTAAGGGCGGCGAGGGTGCCGAGCTGCGCGCCAAAGTGCGACGCAACGCCGAGCTGTTCCGCCAGGAAATGAGCGCGGCCGGCTTCACCCTCGTGCCGGGCCAGCACCCCATCGTTCCGGTAATGCTGGGCGATGCGCGGCTGGCGGGCGAGATGGCGGCCAAGCTGCTGGAGGAGGGCGTGTACGTCATCGGCTTCTCCTTCCCGGTGGTGCCCAAGGGCAAGGCGCGCATCCGCACCCAGATGTCGGCGCGCCACAGCGAAGAACAGGTTCGCCTGGCGGTGGCGGCTTTCATCAAAGTCGGCCGCGAACTCGGCGTGATCTGAAGCGTAACGCCGCGCGCCAGTGGCGGGCGGCGCGGCGGATAGGAATAGAAATGAAAGCATTATCCAAACTGAAGGCCGAGCGCGGCCTGTGGATGACCGATGTGGCCAAGCCGGAAATCGGCCATAACGATTTGTTGATCCGGATTCGCAAGACCGCGATCTGCGGCACCGACATCCATATCTGGAACTGGGATGACTGGGCGCAGAAAACCATCCCGGTGCCCATGCACGTTGGTCATGAGTATGTCGGCGTGGTTGAGGCGATAGGCTCGGAAGTGCAGGGCTTCAGCGTCGGTCAGCGCGTGTCGGGCGAAGGGCACATCACCTGTGGACACTGCCGCAACTGCCGCGCCGGCCGCCGTCACCTGTGCCGCAACACCTTCGGCGTGGGCGTCAACCGCGAGGGCGCGTTCGCCGAGTACCTGGTTATTCCTGCCTTCAACGCCTTCCCGATTCCGGATGACATCTCCGATGACCTGGCGTCTATTTTCGATCCCTTCGGCAATGCGGTGCACACCGCGCTCAGCTTCAACCTGGTGGGCGAGGATGTGCTGATCACCGGCGCGGGTCCGATAGGCATCATGGCGGTGGCTATCGCGCGCCATGTCGGCGCTCGTCATGTGGTGATCACCGACGTGAACGAATACCGTTTGGAGCTGGCGCGCAAGATGGGCGCCACCCGCGCGGTGAACGTGGCCAAGCAGGACCTCAAGCAGGTGATGGCCGAGCTGCATATGACCGAGGGCTTCGATGTCGGCCTGGAAATGTCCGGCAACCCGCAGGCTTTCCGTCAGATGCTGGAAACCATGAATCATGGCGGTAAAGTGGCGCTGCTGGGTATCCCGCCGGCCGATACCGCCATCGATTGGAACCATGTCATTTTCAAGGGTCTGGAAATCAAAGGCATCTACGGCCGGGAGATGTTCGAGACCTGGTACAAGATGGTGGCGCTGATCCAGTCAGGCTTGGACATCACCCCCATCATCACTCACCACTTCCCAGTGGCGGAATTCCAGCAAGGGTTTGAAGCTATGTTGTCCGGCCAGAGCGGCAAGGTGATTCTGGACTGGGGCTGATGGCTGGGACCGGTTTGATGAAAACCCCCTCTTCGCTGACGAAGAGGGGGTTTTTACATGCCCGGCCGTTGGTTTGAACTTGTTTTGATAATGTTTGAGCGACAGGGGGCGGGGCGGCGAGAATACGCTTCCAGAAAGAAGGGGGCGGAGGGGCGGTCGTGGCTGCTCGGGCCGCCCACGCGCAGAGCCTTTGCCCCGTTCCGATGGATTGAGTGAGTTCAGAGCTTGCCCCCCTCGCATTGCGAAGGGGGCTTTTTTTATTTCGACTTAGAGCCTGCTAAAAGTCTTGTGAGCAAGGGCGAGACAAGGCGAAAACGAGCGAAAAAACGGAGTGTAGTTATGGTGCATAAGCATGTCGGAGTTGTGCTGACCGCATGGCGCCTCACGATGCGCAGCAGATCGTAAGCAGGTTCTTACTGTCCGGAGGGGGCCAGCAGCGGCGCATAACCCAGGCCGCGTAACTTCTCCATGGTTTCGTCGGCTTCGGCGCGGCTCTTGAACGGGCCTACCTGCACGCGGGTGACGGTATGGGCTGGAATGCCGTGCTGTTTCAACTCCTTCACCAGTTTTTCGGCGTTGCCGATACTGGAGAACAGTCCCAGCTGGACTTGATAGCCTATGGAACTGCCGGCCGGTTTTGCCTTGACCGCGGCTTCCTTGGTCGGCGCGACGGGCTTGTCCGTCGCGATGGCGGCGGGAGGTGGGGCTTTGACGGGTTCGGCCGGCGAGGCTTTGGCGGCTGCCGTCTGCGGCGGAGCCGCTGCCGGGCTGGGGGCGGGCGCCGCTTTCGCCGCCGCGCGCTCATGGGCCAGCGCTGGGGTCGCAGCGTGGACGGGCGGGCGGCTGTTGACCACGGCAGGGGTCTTGTCCAGATCCGGGCTGGCCGGGCTGGCGGCGCTGGGCGTTTGCGGCGCGCCGGCGGCTTCCGTCGCGGGCGCGCTGCTTTCCGCTGCCGGCGCGCTGGCTGGAGCGGGCGCCGGCGCTGCTTCCGCCGGGGCGGAGGCGGGCTTGATGATCTTGCCGGAGCTGGGGCTCTGACTGCTGGCGGTCATTTCCACCTTGGGTTTATTGAGGCTGTCGGTCAGCGGAATGGCGGCCAGCGCCACGGCGACCAGGCCGCCGGCGATCAGCAGCCGCTTTTTCAGCTTGCTGTTGAGGTCGGTCTCGCCGCCGGTCTTATCGGGGTCTTGTTGATTTTGTTCGCGCATGGTCCGTGAGACTGAGAAATGTGCAGCACATGGTTGAAAACACTGCTAAAATATCGGGTTCGTCAAAATTGGGTAACCCGAGTGGCTGCATAATACTCAAGTTTAGCCACTTGTCTTGATGTTTGGGAGAATTTATATGGCAATTGAACGCACCTTGTCCATCGTTAAGCCGGACGCCGTTGGTAAAAACGTCATCGGCAAAATCTACGATCGCTTCGAATCCGCCGGCCTGAAAATCGTGGCCGCCAAGATGAAGCAACTGTCCCGCGCCGAAGCCGAAGGCTTCTACGCCGTGCACAAAGACCGTCCGTTCTTCAAGGATCTGGTTGATTTCATGGTATCCGGCCCGGTGATGATCCAGGCGCTGCAAGGCGAAAACGCCGTGCTGAAAAACCGCGAGCTGATGGGCGCGACCGATCCGAAGAAGGCTGAAGCCGGCACCATCCGCGCCGATTTCGCCGACTCCATCGACGCCAACGCCGTTCATGGTTCCGACAGCGTGGAAAACGCCGCGATCGAAGTGGCTTATTTCTTTGCTGCATCCGAGATCAGCGCCCGCTAATCTCATAGTACTCCGTTGTTTGCGGAGCCTGTCCTCATGGACGGGCTCCGTCGAAAAGGCGGTCGTCCACACCGCCTTTGCTTTATCCCGAGGAATGCATGAAAACCAACCTGCTCGACTTCAATCTGGACCAGCTGACCCGGCATTTCGCCGAAATGGGCGAGAAGCCGTTTCGCGCCAAGCAAGTGATGCGCTGGATGCACCAGATGGCGGAAGCCGACTTCGACGCGATGACAGATCTGGCCAAAAGCTTGCGCGCCAAGCTGCATGAACGCGCCGAAGTGAAGGTTCCTTCGCTGATGACCGGGCAGGCGTCTAGTGATGGCACCCGCAAGTGGCTGCTCGATGTCGGTACCGGCAACGGCGTCGAAACCGTCTTCATCCCCGAGGATGAACGCGGCACCTTGTGCGTGTCATCCCAAGTGGGCTGCGCGCTGGAGTGCACTTTTTGCTCCACCGGCCGCCAGGGCTTCAATCGCAATCTGTCCACCGCCGAGATCATCGGCCAGCTATGGTGGGCCAATAAGGCGATGGGCGTGACGCCCAAGAACGAGCGAGTCGTGTCCAATGTGGTGATGATGGGCATGGGCGAGCCGCTGGCCAATTTCGACAATGTGGTCAGCGCGATGCAGATCATGCTGGATGATCATGGCTACGGCCTGTCCCGCAGGCGAGTGACCTTGTCCACTTCCGGCCTTGTGCCGCAGATGGACCGGTTGCGCGAAGAGTGCCCCGTGGCGCTGGCGGTGTCGCTGCACGCGCCCAACGACGCCATTCGCGACGTGATTGTGCCTATAAACAAGAAATACCCGTTGGCGCAGTTGATGGCGGCCTGTCAGCGCTATCTGGAAAAGGCGCCGCGCGACTTCATCACTTTCGAGTACGTGATGCTTGACGGTGTCAACGATAGACCGGAACATGCTCGCCAACTGCTGGAACTGGTGCGGGACGTGCCGTGCAAGTTCAATCTGATACCGTTCAATCCGTTCCCGAACTCGGGTTATGAGCGTTCCAGCAACAATGCGATTCGCGCGTTCCGCGAAATTCTACAGGAACGCGGTTACGTGGTGACGGTGCGGAAAACGCGCGGCGACGACATCGACGCCGCCTGTGGCCAACTGGCAGGCCAAGTGATGGACAAAACCCGCCGTCAAGCCAAATGGATGCAGCTCGTAGAGGACAATAAGCAATGACGATACGGCAAATGGGGTTGATGGCCTGTTTATGGATGGCTGTGAGTTCAACCGCATTTGCCGCCGATGCCGAGGTGTCGCGCGAGTTGGCGACGATACGCAGCCAACTGGCGATTGAATACGCCAAGATCGGCAATTACAAAGTGGCGCTGGAAACGGCGGATCAGGCCGTCGCCGCGGACCCGGCCTATGTCCCGGCCTATGTGTCCCGAGCCTATGTATTGACCCAGTTGCGCGAGGACGGGCCCGCCGAAGCCAATTACCGCAAGGCCCTGCAACTGGATCCAAGCAACCCCGAGGCCAACAATAATTACGGTTTGTTTTTGTGCGATCGAAACCGGCTGCAGGATTCTTTGTCCTATTTTCAGAAAGCGCTGGCCAACCCGCTGTATGATTCGCCTCAGACGGCTTATTTGAACCTGGGGCATTGCAGCGCCAAGGCCGGCAATCAAGAGCAGGCCAACGATTACTTGCTGGCGGCGCTGCGCGCCGCGCCCAATTTCGCGCCCGCGCTGCGGGAATTAGCACAGTTGCATCTTGGGCTGGGTAATGCCAAATTGGCTGCTTTCTATTTCGAACGGATAGGCAAGAGCGCGGCGCTGCAAGCCGACGACCTGTGGCTGGGCGTGCAGATTGGGCGCAAGAGCGGCAACAGGGTGTTGGAAAGCGAATGTTCCGCCGCGCTCAAGAACCGTTATCCGGATTCCAAAGAAACACAACTGCTGTTGAGTGGAAGCTGAGGATGGAGCAACAATTCGAACAACAGGGACAGCCGACGGGATCCAGCGTCGGCGCCCGGCTGAAAGCCGCTCGCGAAGCGGCCGGCATGGGTTTGGGGGAAGTCGCGGATAGGCTGAAACTGTCGATGCGGCAGTTGGAGGCGATAGAGCGCGACGATTTTACGATCTTGCCGGGCGCAACCTTCGTGCGCGGTTTTGTGCGCAATTACGCCCGTTTTTTGCAGATTGATCCCGAACCGTTGATGCACGCGCTGGACAGGCAGTTTCCTTCCGCCGTCAACGACGTCGCCAATCTGGTGCGCGACGGCGCGCATGAGGCTCCGGGGCATGTCGGCGAGCCAGCGGCGTTGGAGGAGGGCGGCTCTTCCGGCAAGTGGATTGTAGGCCTGCTGGTGGTGGCGGCCCTGGGCGGCGGCGTCGCATGGCTGGCCAGCAACCACGGCGGCGACAGCCGGCCGGCTGCAGACGCTTCTTCCGCCATCGCGACTGAGCTGTCTTCAGCGCCGATGGGCGAAGCCTCCGCTCCCGCCGCATTCTCCGCGGAGACGCCGGCTTCGGCGCCGGCAGCCATCGTCGCGCCTTCTCCGGCTTCCGCGCCCCAGCCGGTCAAGGCGGCCAATGTGGCCAGCGCGCCAGTCCAAACGGCGGTGCCGGCGGCCAAGCCGCAGGCCAGCGCCGCCGCGGCGGCGGCCGCCAGCGGCAAGCTGGTGTTGACGGTCAAGGAGGCTGAAGCCTGGGTATCCGTGGTGGACGCCACGGGCAAGAAGCTGGTATTCCAGACTTTGCAGCCTGGCAGTACCCAGGAAGCGGTCGGCACGCCGCCGTTCAAGCTGGTGATCGGCAACGCCTCGCAAGTGGCAGTGAATTTCAATGGCCAAGCGGTGGACTTCTCGGACAAGATCCGCGGCACCACGGCAAAGCTGGAACTCAAGTAATTCAAGGTAGCGAATGGATAGCGTGAACATCGCGCGACGCCCCACCCTGCAGGCTCGGGTGGGGCATGTCATTGTAGGGTCGGATGCTCCGGTGGTGGTGCAGTCCATGACCAATACCGATACAGCCGATGCGGCGGCCACGGTGCGGCAAGTGCTGGAACTGGCGGAAGCCGGATCCGAGCTGGTGCGCATCACCGTCAACTCCCCGGAGGCGGCGGCCAAGGTGGCGGAAATCCGCCAGCGCCTGGACGACGCCGGCTGTGTCGTCCCCTTGGTCGGCGATTTTCATTTCAATGGCGATCGCCTGCTTAGGGAATATCCCGACTGCGCGCAGGCCTTGGCCAAGTACCGGATCAATCCGGGCAATGTGGGCAAGGGCGCCAAGGGCGACGACAAGTTCGCCTTCATGATCCGCACTGCCATCGAGTACGGCAAGCCCGTGCGCATCGGCGTCAACTGGGGTAGCCTGGATCAGGCTTTGCTGGCCAGAATGATGGACGCCAACAACCGCGTCGCCCAGCCGCTGCTCCTGGAGCAACTGATGCGCGAAGCGTTGATCGTTTCCGCGCTGGAGTCCGCCGACAAAGCGATGGAACTGGGGTTGCCGGCCGAGCAAATCCTGCTGTCCTGCAAGGTCAGCAATGTGCAGGACCTGATTACCGTGTACCGCGATCTGGGTAGCCGCTGCAACTTCCCCTTGCACCTGGGGCTGACCGAGGCCGGCATGGGTTCCAAGGGCATCGTCGCGTCCAGCGCGGCGCTGGCGATCTTGCTGCAGCAAGGCATCGGCGACACTATTCGCATCTCGCTGACGCCGCAGCCGGGCGAGGCGCGCACCAAGGAAGTGGTGGTGGCGCAAGAGTTGCTGCAAACCATGGGGCTGCGCAGCTTCACCCCGTTGGTGACCGCTTGTCCGGGTTGTGGCCGCACCACCAGTACCTTCTTCCAGGAGCTGGCGGACCAGATCCAGAATTATCTGCGCACCCAGATGCCGGTATGGCGTTTGCAGTACCCGGGCGTAGAAGACATGAAGGTGGCGGTGATGGGTTGCGTTGTCAACGGCCCGGGAGAGAGCAAGTTGGCCGATATCGGCATCTCGCTGCCCGGCACCGGCGAAGTGCCGGTGGCGCCGGTTTACGTCGACGGTCAAAAGGATGTTACCCTCAAGGGCGACAACATCGCCGCCGAGTTCACCGCCTTGGTTGATCGCTACGTGCAAAGCCGTTATGGCGAAGGCGGCGCCAAGCGCCGCGAGGGCGGCGGCCGCACCATCCCGATTCGTCCGGTAGGCGTTTGAGCGCGTTTGGCGCAATGACCGGGCATTGATTCAAGCGATATACAAGAAAACAAGCAATGGCTCAAAAATATCAAGCGGTCAAAGGCATGAATGACGTGCTGCCGGCCGAGTCCTACCAGTGGGAATTTTTTGAAGGCAAACTCCGCGAGTTGCTGGCCGACTACGGTTACCAGAATATCCGCACCCCCATCGTCGAAACCACGCCGCTGTTTGTTCGCGCCATCGGCGAAGTCACCGACGTGGTGGAGAAGGAGATGTACACCTTCATCGACAGCCTGAACGGCGACAGCCTGACGCTGCGTCCCGAAGGCACTGCGGGCACCTTGCGCGCGGTGGTCGAGCATAACCTTCTGTACAATGCCACCCAGAAGCTGTGGTACATGGGGCCGATGTTCCGTCATGAACGCCCGCAGAAAGGCCGTTATCGCCAGTTCCACCAGATGGGCGTGGAGGCGTTGGGCTTTGGCGGTCCGGACATTGACGCCGAAATCATCGCGATGACTGCCGATTTGTGGCGTCGCCTGGGCCTGTCCCAGTATGTGCGCCTGGAAATCAATTCGCTGGGCAACCAGGAGGAACGCGCCGCGCATCGTCAGGCGCTGATCGCCTATCTGGAACAGCACGTGGATATTCTGGACGAAGACGGCAAGCGTCGCATGTACAGCAACCCCCTGCGCGTGCTTGACACCAAAAACCCGGCCTTGCAGCAGATGGCCAACGAGGCTCCCAAGCTGTCCGACTATCTGGGCGAGGCGTCCCGCGCGCATTACGAAGGCTGGAAGGCGATGATCCGCGAGCTGGGCGTCGACTTCGTGGAAAACCCGCGACTGGTGCGTGGGCTGGATTACTACAACCAGTCGGTGTTTGAGTGGGTGACCAGCGAGCTTGGCGCGCAAGGCACGATTTGCGCTGGCGGCCGCTATGACGGCCTGATCGAACAACTGGGCGGCAAGCCCGCCGCCGGCATTGGTTTCGGCATGGGCCTTGAGCGCGTGGTGCTGTTGCTGCAGGACAAGCAACTGCTGCCGGCGCAACGCAGCGTCGACATCTATCTGGTGAACCAAGGTGAAGGCGCGGCGCTGTATGCGATGAAGCTGGCGCAAAACCTGCGCGCAGCCGGCCTTTCGGTGGTGCAGCACTTGGGCGAAGGCAGTTTCAAGTCGCAAATGAAAAAAGCCGACGGCAGCGGCGCGCAGTTCGCTGTCATCGTCGGCGAAAATGAAATCAAGACGGGTCAGGCGGTGATCAAGGCGCTGCGCGCCGAGATGGACCAACACACTGTGGCGGCGGAAGCGGTGGCCGCCACGCTGATCTCACTGAAAGCTTAAGGGAGAGGGGCGCAATGGCGTTCGACTTGCAGGAACAAGAACAGATTGATTCGATCAAGGCCTTCTGGCAGCAGTGGGGCAAGCTGATCGCCGGCGTGCTGGCGGCGTCCGCCATTGCCTATCTGGGTTTCAAAGGCTACCGCTATCATCAGGAGCAGCAGGCGCAAAAAGCGGCGGCCGCGTACGAGAACATCGACGCGGCGGTAGCCGCCAAGGACATTGCCAAGTTGAAGTCGGCGGTAACCCTGTTGCAGAACGACTTCGGCTCCTCGGCCTATGCCACGCGGGGCTCGCTGATTCTGGCCAAGGCCGCTTTCGACAAGAGCGACCTTGCGTTGGCCAAGAGTCAGTTGGAGTGGGTGCTGGCCAATAGCAAGGACGAATCGGTAAGCGCCATCGCCCGTCTGCGCCTGGCTTCCTTGCTGCTGGACCTGAAAACTTACGATGCCGCGATCGCCGAACTGAACAAGGAACACCCCGCCGGTTTCGACGCGTTGTTCCTGGACTTGAAGGGCGATGTGCTGGTCGCCAAGGGCGACGCCGCAGCTGCGCGCGACGCCTACAAATCGGCGCTGGCCAAGTTGGTGGGCGATTCGCCCAACCGCCAGTTCATCCAGACCAAACTTGATGCGCTGGGAGGCTGATCGCATGCGCCGCCAATTGTTGCTGACCGCTGTGCTGTCCTCCTCGCTGCTGGCCGGTTGCGCCAGCTGGTTTGAAGGCAATACCCAGTTCAAGCCCACTCCGCTTGCCGCGATCAAACCCTTGCAGGGTTTGGACGTTAAATGGACGGCGACTCAGGCCGCGCCGGCTGCCGGCTTCCTGCCGGTATACGCCAACGGCCTGGTGGTGAGCGCCGACGCCGATGGCCGCGTGCGCAGCATCGACGCCCTTAGCGGCCGCGTTAGCGCGGACGTGGACCTGAAGCGCAAGCTGAGCGCAGGTGTCGCCGTGGCTGGCGATATGGTGCTGGTGGGCACTCAGGACGCCAAGTTGTTGGCGGTGGAGCGCGCCAGCGGCAAAGTGCTGTGGCAACAGCCGCTGACCAGCTTGATGCTGGAGGCTCCGCAGGTGGCCGGCGACATGGTGCTGGTGCGCACCAACGACGCGCGCCTGACCGGGTTCTCCCTGAGCGACGGTGGCAAGCAGCTGTGGTCCAGCGGCAATGTGCTGCCGCAGCTGACCGTGCGCAACAACGGCTCGATGCAGGCGGTGGGCAAGGAAGCGGTGATGGTGGGGCAAGCTGGCGGCCGCCTGGACATCATCAACCCGCAGACCGGCAACGCCTTGTGGCAGGGCGCGGTGGCCAATCCGCGCGGCGCCACCGAACTGGAACGGATGACCGACGTGACTTCACGGCCGGTGTTCGACGCCGGCCAGGTGTGCGCGGTGGCCTATCAGGGACGAGTGGCCTGCTTCGAGGCGCGTTCCGGCAATTTGCTGTGGGCGCGTGAAATTTCCTCCAGCCGCGGCCTGGCCGTGGATGGACGCAATGTCTACGTGACCGCGGAAGACGGCTCTGTCTGGGCGTTTGACCGCGGCACCGGCCGCAATATTTGGAAAACCGACGACCTGAAATATCGGGACGTCACCGGCCCCGCGTTGTTGGGCCGCTTCGTGTTGGTTGGCGATGGCGAAGGTTACGCCCATCTGCTATCCAATGAGAGCGGCAGCATCGTAGGCCGAGTCAAGGTCGGGTCCGCCCTGGCCAATCAACCGGTGTCGCTGGGTTCGTCCGCCTTGATGCAAGGCAAGGACGGGCGTCTGGCGATGCTGACTTTGGGATAATAAAGCAGTATTCATGAAACCTACCGTAGCTCTGGTCGGCCGCCCCAATGTGGGCAAGTCGACCTTATTCAACCGGCTGACCCGCAGCCGCGACGCCCTGGTCGCCGACCAGCCCGGCCTGACGCGCGATCGCCACTATGGCCATGGCCGCGTGGGCGAGAAGCCGTATCTGGTGGTCGATACCGGCGGCTTCGAGCCGGTGGTGGACGAAGGCATCCTGTTTGAGATGGCCAAGCAGACGCTTCAGGCCGTGGACGAAGCCGATGCCGTGGTGTTCCTGGTGGATGGTCGAAACGGCCTGACGCCGCAAGATAAAATCATCGCCAACCGTTTGCGCCAGTTGCAGCGTCCGGTCTTCCTCGCCGTCAACAAGGCGGAAGGGATGCGCCACGCCATCGCCGGCGCCGAGTTCCACGAGCTCGCGCTGGGCGAGCCGTTGGTGATCTCCGCCGCTCATGGCGACGGCGTGCGCGAATTGATGGAATTGGTGCTGGCGGACTTCCCCGAAGAAGTGGAGGAAGAGGCCTCGCGCCATCCCAAATTCGCGGTGATCGGCCGGCCCAATGTCGGCAAGTCCACCCTGGTCAACGCCATCTTGGGCGAAGAGCGCGTCATCGCCTTTGACCAGGCGGGCACCACTCGCGACAGCATATATATTGATTTTGAGCGAGATGGCCATACCTACACCATCATTGACACCGCCGGCGTGCGTCGTCGGGCCAAGGTCAGCGAGATGCTGGAGAAGTTCTCGGTGATCAAGACCATGAAGGCGATCGAAGACGCCAACGTGGCGGTGCTGGTGCTGGATGCCCAACTGGATATCTCCGAGCAGGATGCCACCATCGCCGGTTTTGCTTTGGAAGCGGGCCGGGCACTGGTGGTGGCGGTGAATAAATGGGACAACCTGGACGGGGAGCAAAAGGAAACAGTGCGCCGCGAGATCGCGCGCAAACTGAACTTCCTGGATTTTGCAAAGTTCCATTACATCTCCGCCATTGAAGGCCGCGGCGTGGCAGACTTGTTCAAGTCCATCGACGAGGCCTACAAGGCGGCCATGGCCAAACTGGCCACGCCCAAGCTGACTCGAGTGCTGCAAGTGGCGCTGGAACGTCAGCAGCCTCCGCGCTCAGGTCTGATTCGCCCGAAGATGCGCTATGCGCACCAGGGAGGGCAGAACCCGCCCATTATTGTTGTGCACGGCAATGCGCTGGATGCGGTGCCGAACAGTTATACCCGCTATCTGGAACATACTTTCCGGAAAGTGTTCAAGCTGCAGGGCACGCCGTTGCGCGTGCAGTACAAGTCTTCGGAAAATCCGTTCGACACCGACGACGGCAAGGAGAAGTCCCGAGCCAAGCCCAAGCCGATGTCCAAAATGCGCGGACGCGAAAAAGAAGTGCGTTACGGCAAGAACGGCAAGGGCAGCAGCAGTAAAAAATAGTACGCCGGGATGTTTTCTGCTAATAATAAGCAGACAACCGGGCTGTAAGGTTCAGTTAATACAACAATCAACGATTCGGAGAATAACGAATGAGCTCTAAAGGGCAAATGTTACAAGACCCGTTCCTGAACATCCTGCGTAAGGAACATGTGCCGGTGTCCATCTACCTGGTGAACGGCATTAAACTTCAGGGTCAGGTAGAATCCTTTGACCAATACGTGGTGCTGTTGAAAAACACGGTGACCCAGATGGTATACAAACACGCCATTTCCACCGTCGTCCCCGCCCGTCCGGTCAATCTTCCCCATGAACACCCGGTGCAAAAGCAGGAGCAGCAAGACGCCTAAAGCGTTGCTGTGCTTGTAACCGGGCCGATCGGCCGCGCCAATCAGGCGCGGCTTGTCGGCCTTTAATCTTTTGCGCCCCAACTATGGTTTCCGAATAGTGTTTGATCGTCCCGACTTAGGCGACCAGGCGGTTCTGGTCTGCCTGGATTTTGGAGATGCCGATTACCAGGAAAACATCGCCGAGTGCGCCGAGCTGGTCAAGAGCGCCGGCGTCGAGGTGATGGGCGTGGTGCAGGGCAAGCGACAGCGGCCGGACGCCGCGTTGTTCGCGGGCAAGGGCAAGGTTGAGGAAATCGGCCTGCTGGTGCGCGCCACTGATGCCAATGTAGTGATATTCAACCATGCCTTGGCGCCTGGTCAGGAGCGCAATCTGGAGCGGGCGCTGCAGTGTCGCGTCATCGACCGCAACAGTCTGATTCTGGATATTTTCGCGCAGCGCGCGCGCAGCCATGAGGGCAAGCTGCAAGTCGAATTGGCCCAGCTGTCCCATATGTCTACCCGCCTGGTGCGCGGCTGGACCCACTTGGAGCGGCAAAAGGGTGGCATTGGCCTGCGCGGCCCCGGCGAAACTCAGCTTGAAACCGACCGTCGGCTGCTGGGCATCCGTGTCAAGGCGCTGAAAGAGCGTCTGGCCCAAGTGCAAAGACAACGCAATACTCAGCGCAAAGGGCGCGGGCGAGCCGGCATTGCTTCGGTGTCCATCGTCGGCTACACCAACGCCGGCAAGTCCACCTTGTTCAATGCGCTGACCAAGGCGCGCATCTATGCCGCGGACCAGCTATTCGCTACGCTGGACACTACCAGCCGCAAGCTGTTTCTTAACCACGAGACATCCATCGTGATTTCCGATACGGTGGGCTTCATCCGCGATCTGCCCCACACTCTGGTGGCCGCGTTCCGCGCGACCCTGGAAGAAACCGTGCGTGCGGACCTTTTGCTGCATGTGGTGGATTGCTCCAGCGATATGCGCGATGTGCAGATCGAGGAAGTCAACAAAGTGTTGGCGGAGATCGGTGCGGACGGCATTCCGCAATTGCTGGTCTGGAACAAGTGCGATTTGCGCGAAATGGAGCCGGAGATTGAGCGCGACGCGACGGGCCGTCCGGTTTCTGTGCGGGTTTCGGCCCTGACCGGCGCCGGCCTGGAACTCTTGCGCGCGGCGGTTGCCGAATGCGTGCATCCTTCCCAAAACAACCATAAAGACTATTACGAGCATGTCGCAGAATGACCCTAACCGAGGCCGCCGAGGCAATGAAGGGCCGCCGGACCTCGATGAAGTATTCCGCAACCTAAATCAGAAGCTGTCGAGGCTGCTGGGCGCCAAGGGCAGCGGTGCCGGCGGAGGCCCTGCGTCCAGCGCCAAGCCGCCGTTCAAAGGCGGCGCTGTCGCCGTGGTCGGTGTATTGGCCGCGCTGTGGCTGGCCAGCGGTTTCTACGTGGTGGACGCCCGCGAGCAAGGCGTGGTGCTGCGTCTGGGCAGCTTCAACCGGGTAACAGAGCCGGGGCTGCAATGGCACGCGCCGTTCCCGATTGAAAAGGTGGAGATCGTTAACCTGACCGAAGTGCGCAGCGTGGAAGTCGGCTACCGCAATACCGCCCAAACGCGGGTTGCGGAAGAGTCGCTGATGCTGACCTCGGACCAGAACATCATCGATGTCCAACTGTCGGTGCAATACGACATCAAGGACGCGCGCGCCTTCCTGTTCAACAACGCTTCGCGCGAGCGCGACGCGAAGGATATCGTCAAGCAAGCGACCGAAACCGCGATCCGCGAAGTGGTGGGCCGCAACAAGGTCGATTTCGTGCTGAACGAAGGGCGAACTCAGATCGCGGTGGACACCCAGAAGTTGATTCAGGAAGTGCTGGATCGCTACTCTTTGGGCGTGCGCATCGCCAAAGTCAACAT
This sequence comes from Chromobacterium sp. IRSSSOUMB001, assembly GCF_023507765.1. NCBI lineage: Bacteria > Pseudomonadati > Pseudomonadota > Betaproteobacteria > Neisseriales > Chromobacteriaceae > Chromobacterium > Chromobacterium sp. IRSSSOUMB001. The sequence continues at coordinate 10,150 of NZ_JALCYU010000007.1, read as the reverse complement.
CAATGCTGTGCAGCCGCCCGAGCAAGTGTTGGCGGCCTTCGACGATGCGGTGAAGGCTGGTCAGGACAAGGACAAGCTGCGTAACGAAGGTCTGGCTTACGCCAACGAGGTGCTGCCCAAAGCCCAGGGTCTGGCCGCGCGCCTGCAGCAGGAGGCCGAAGCCTACGAGCAGAAAGTCGTCTCCCGCGCGGAAGGCGACGCATCCCGCTTCAAGCAAGTGTTGTCTGAATACAACAAGGCGCCCAAGGTCATGCGCGATCGCCTGTATCTGGACATGATGCAGCAGATCATGAGCAATACCACCAAGGTGGTGGTGGATCAGAAGGGCGGCAACAATCTGTTATACCTGCCCTTGGACAAGCTGATTCAGCAGAGCAGCCCGGGAGCCTCGGGCGCGGCGGCGTCCGTCGCCGGGGCTGCGTCGCAGCCGCCAGAGCCTACGCCGCCAGCCGCTCAGGCCGGCAATGGCAAAGGGGGGCGGGACGTGACCCGCGGACGTGATTTTTTTGGGGCGGAGCGATAAGCAATGGATAGACTGATTCCGACTGTAGTTGCCATAGCCGGTGTGCTATTTGTTGCCAGCCTGTCGCTGTTCACCGTGGATCAGCGCCAATACGCGCTGGTTTTCCAGTTTGGCGAAGTGGTGCGCATCATCAAGGAGCCGGGCATCCAGTTCAAGGTGCCGCTGTTGCAGAACGTGCGTTATTTCGATCGCCGCGTGCAGACCATCGACGCCGAGGCGCCGGAATTGTTCAACACCCGCGAGAAAAAGAACGTGTTGGTGGATAGTTTCGTCAAATGGCGGGTGGTGGACGTTGAGCAGTTCTATAAGAGCGTGGGCTCCGAGGCCGCCGCTGTGGCGCGTTTGAAACAGACCATCAATGACGGGCTGCGCGCGGAATTCGGCCAAAAGATGGTTGCCGACGTCATTTCCGGCAAGCGCGACCAGGTGATGGATACAGTTCGCAAGCGCGCGGACGCGGATGCGCGTAAAATAGGCGTACAAATTCTCGACGTGCGCTTAAAACGAGTCGATTTTCCGGATAAAATAAGCAGTTCGGTTTTCGATCGCATGCAGTCCGAGCGCCGCACCGTAGCCAGCCAGTTGCGCAGCGAGGGCGCTGCGGACGCAGAGCGTATCCGGGCTGAAGCGGATAAGCAGCGCGAAGTGGTTCTGGCCGAAGCGTATCGCCAGGCTCAGGACTTGAAGGGCAAGGGCGATGCCAAGGCGGCGGCGATCTACGCCGAGGCTTACGGCAGGAACCCGGACTTCTACGCCTTCTGGCGCAGCATGGACGCCTACAAGGAGTCGTTCAAGAACAAGAGCGACGTCTTGGTGCTGGAGCCGAGCAGCGAGTTCTTCAAGTATTTCAAGAACCCGCAGTCTGGAGCGGCCAAGGCCAAGTAAACGGTCAAGGCTGGCGAAAGACGCCACGCAAAACAATCGGAGTATGGAACACTGGCCGGGGCGACCTGGCCAGTTTGCTGATAACAAGGCGGGGGCTTCCCGCCTTTTATTCTGTTGAAAAGAATCATGCGTAATTGGCTGTTACCGGAATACATCGCGGATATTCTGCCCGCCACCGCGCGCCAGGTGGAGTCCGCCAAGGCGGCGATGCTGGAAGGCTTTCGCGTGGCGGGCTACGAGTTGGTGCTGCCGCCGCTGATCGAGTACATCGATTCACTGGTCAGCGAGGAAGACGCTTCGCTCGAGCTCAAAACCTTCAAGCTGGACGATCAGTTGTCCGGCCGACAAATGGGCTTGCGCGCCGACATCACGCCCCAAGTGTCCCGCATTGATGCGCATCTGCTTGGCGAGCGCACCGGAGTGACTCGGCTGTGCTACGCCGGCAGCGTGGTGCATACCCGGCCGGACGGCCTGGCCAGCTCCCGCGAGCCGCTGCAAGTGGGGGCGGAGTTGTACGGCTACGCCGGCATCGAGGCTGACCTGGAAATCATCGAATTGATGCTGGGCACCTTGGAGCGCGCCGGCGTGTCCGGCCTGCGGCTGGACATCGGGCATATGGCGATTTATCGCGGCATTGCCGCCGCCGCCGGTTTGTCGGGGGAGACCAGCCGGGCGCTGTTCGCCAAGCTGCAGAGCAAGGACTTGGCCAGCATTCGCGAGTTGGTCTGCGATGTCGCCGAACCGTACCGCAGCGCTTTTCTGGCCTTGCCGGAATTGTATGGTCCGATCGAAGAGCTGGACCGGGCGCGCTCCCGTCTACCGTCCTTGCCCGAGGTGGAGCTTGGCTTGATGCAGCTGTCCGCGGTAGCTAAGGCGCTGGAGGGCCGGGTGGCCCTGAGTTTCGATCTGACCGAATTGCGCGGCACTCAGTATCACAACGGTCTGCTGTTCGCAGCCTATGCTGAGGGCTGGGCCGAGGAGTTGGCGCGCGGCGGGCGCTACGATAATGTCGGCCGCCGTTTTGGCCGCGCCCGACCAGCGACTGGCTTCAGTCTGGATTTGCGCGACTTGATCCGCATCCTGCCCGAGCAAGGCTCGGTCAGGGGGATTCGCCTGGCCGGCAAGCACTGGCCCCAGGCGCGGGCCGAAGTGGCTCGCCTGCGCGAGGCGGGCGAAATGGTGGTGATTGATTATCTGGGCGAGTCCGCCCAGGCTTTGAATTGTGATCGCGAGCTGACCCCGGACGGCTCGGATTGGCATGTGGTTTCATTTAACTGATTTTTGAATCTGACTGAAGAAGAGGTTTTTTCCAATGTCCAAGAACGTTGTCGTGATCGGTACCCAGTGGGGTGATGAAGGCAAGGGCAAGATCGTTGACTGGCTGACCGACCACGCGCGTGCCGTGGTTCGCTTCCAAGGCGGCCACAACGCGGGCCACACTCTGGTGGTGGGCGGCAAGAAAACTGTGCTGCGCCTGATTCCGTCCGGCATTCTGCGTGATGATGTCGAGTGCTTTATCGGCAATGGCGTGGTGTTGTCCCCGGAAGCCTTGCTCAAGGAGATCGACGAGCTGGAAACCGCCGGCGTTAACGTCGCCGCTCGCCTGAAAATTTCCGAAGGCTGCCCGCTGATCCTGCCGTACCACGTCGCTTTGGATCAGGCTCGCGAAGCCGCCAAGGGCGCCGGCAAAATCGGCACCACCGGCCGCGGCATCGGCCCCTGCTATGAAGACAAGGTGGCGCGCCGCGCCTTGAAGGTGATCGACCTGTTCGACACCGCACGCTTTGCCGAAAAGTTGAAGGAAAACGTCGAATACTACAACTTCATGCTGACCAAGCTGTTCCAGGCTGAGCCGGTGAGCTTCGACGCCATCCTGGCCGACACCTTGAAACTGGCCGAGCGCATCAAGCCGATGGTGGCCGATGTATCCCGCACCCTGTACGACATGAACCAGGCGGACATCCCGCTGCTGTTCGAAGGCGCGCAAGGCACCCTGCTGGACATCGACCACGGCACCTATCCGTACGTGACCTCGTCCAACTGCGTGGCCGGCGCCGCAGCGCCGGGCGCCGGCGTGGCTCCGCAAATGCTCAACTATGTGCTGGGCATCGTGAAGGGCTACACCACCCGCGTGGGTTCTGGTCCGTTCCCGACCGAGCAAGAGAACGATATCGGCATGTTCCTGGCCAAACGCGGCAATGAATTCGGTTCGGTCACCGGCCGCCCGCGCCGCTGTGGCTGGTTCGACGCCGCCGCGCTCAAGCGTTCTATCCAGATCAACGGTGTGTCCGGCTTGTGCGTGACTAAGCTGGATGTGATGGATGGTCTGGAAGAGATCAAACTGTGCGTGGGTTACACCCTGGACGGTGAAAAGGTGGATATCCTGCCGTTTGGCTCCGACGCGGTCAGCAAGTGCGTGCCGGTATATGAAACCATGCCCGGCTGGAGCGAAAGCACCTTCGGCGCCAAGCGCTGGGAAAATCTGCCGGCCAACGCCCAGGCTTACCTGACCCGTATCGCCGAAGTGTGCGGCGCGCCTGTGGACATCATCTCCACTGGTCCTGACCGTGAAGAAACCATCGTGATGCGTCATCCCTTCGGTCTCTAAGTCCGATTTGGCTCATCGCCGGAAACCCGCCTGCCAGGCGGGTTTTTTCATGCTCGCGGCGGGCGTAGACTGTTTGGATTCTGGTTTCCGAAAGCAAAACACATGCAGCCATTGAATGTCGCCTTGGTGGGCTACGGTTATGCAGGCAAGACTTTTCACGCGCCCTTGATCTCCGCCACGCCCGAGCTGAAGCTGGCCGCCGTGGTCAGCAGCCGGCCGGACGAGGTGAGGACGGATTGGCCGCAGGTGCCGGTGCTGGCCGGTTTAGAGCAGGCCTTGCTTGACCCCGCCATCGATATGCTTGTTATCGCCAGCCCCAACCGATTGCATTATCCGCAGGCGCGCTCGGGTTTGATGGCAGGTAAGCACGTGGTGGTGGACAAGCCGTTCACAGTAACGCAGGCGGAGGCGCGGGAGTTGTGCTTGATGGCTGAGCGGCCGGGCAGCCCGCTGTTATCGGTGTTTCACAATCGACGTTGGGATGCTGATTTTCTGGCGCTCAAGGCCTTGTTGGCTGGCGGTGAGCTGGGGGCGCTCAGCCATTTCGAGTCCCATTTCAACCGTTATCGGCCGCAGGTCCGCGCGCGTTGGCGCGAGCAGGACCAACCGGGAGCAGGGCTGTGGTACGACCTGGGACCGCACTTGCTCGATCAGGCCTTGCAGTTGCTGGGCTGGCCGCAGACGATTTATGCAAGCTTGTTCAAACAAAGGGCAGGGGCGCAGGCGACGGACTACTTTCACGTACAGCTGGGCTATGCGGAGTATCAGGCGGTGCTGCACGGCTCCTGCTTGGTCAGCGGCGGGGCTCCGCGCTTTAGTTTGCACGGTACGCTCGCCAGTTACGTCAAATTCGGCTTGGACAGTCAGGAAGACTATTTGAAGCATGGCGGCCGCCCTGGCGAAACGGGCTGGGGCGTGGACCTTGCTCCGGGCGTCTTGTTCCGTCAGCGGGACGACGGAGAAATGAGGGAGCCGCGGCCGTCGCCCTTGGGCGATTATTGCGATTTCTACCGTGGGGTGGCTCGCGCCGCGCAAGGCTTGGGGTCTAATCCGGTGACGGCGAGGGAAGCGTGGAGAGTGATGGCCTTGCTGGAACAGGGGGAGCAGAGCGCGCGGGAAGGGCGACGTCTGTTTTGTCTCCCGGTCGCTTGAGAGCGGCCCCGGCTTTCGCTTTACGTTTCGACATCATTTGCGCCGCCCTGTCTCCTTGTCCCAGCGGCAGCCGGTGCTACACTGGCGTTTCCTTTCCTGAAATTTTATCGTCATGCAGCTTAAGCTCGCCGCCGGCATGGTGACCCCGTTGATCGTGGCCACCGCCTTGTTCATGGAGAACATGGACGCCACCGTGATCTCCACCTCTTTGCCGGCTATCGCGCGCGACCTGTTGGTGGAGCCGATTGGTTTGAAGTTGGCGCTGACGTCTTATCTGGTCAGCTTGGCCGTGTTTATCCCCATTAGCGGCTGGATGGCGGACCGTTTTGGCTCGCGGCGTATTTTCCGCGCTGCTATTGCCGTTTTTGTATTGGGTTCGGTGTTGTGCGCGCTTGGCAATACATTGGGCGGCTTTGTGCTGGCGCGCTTTGTGCAAGGTATCGGCGGCGCAATGATGGTGCCGGTGGGGCGTTTAGTGATTTTGCGCACCACGGCGAAAGCGGATTTGGTGCGGGCGCTCAGTTATTTGACGGTTCCCGCTTTGCTGGGGCCGGTCATCGGGCCACCCTTGGGTGGTTTCATCAGCACCTATCTGCACTGGCGCTGGATATTCTTGATCAATATTCCTATTGGCGTGCTGGGCTGGGTGCTTGCCAAGCGTCACATCGAAGACTTGAAGGACGAACAAGTGCCGCCGCTGGACTGGCTGGGCTTTGCCTTGAGCGGAGTCGGTTTGTCCTTGTTGATGCTGGGTCTGGCTTCCGAAGGCAAGCATTTGATCTCGGCGCAATGGTCGGCGCTGCTAGCGGTGATTGGCGCCGGTTTGCTGTGGCTTTATCTGCTGCATTATCGTCGCGCGGTTCATCCCTTACTGGACTTGTCCTTGTTGCGCTTGCCCACTTTTCATGCCGGCGTGGTAGGCGGCTTCGTGTTCCGAGTCGGCATCGGCGCCACGCCCTTCTTGTTACCACTGATGTTACAACTGGGCCTGGGTCTCAATCCTTTTGTCTCCGGTTTGCTGACCTGTTCTACCGCGGTGGGCGCCATTTTCATTAAGACGCTGGTGATGCGCATATTGCGGCGTTACGGTTTCCGCAGGGTATTGATGGTTAATAGCGTGTTGGCGGGCCTTTCCATCGCGGCGTATGCATTGTTCTACGAGGCGCCGAGCTATGTTTGGATGTTGCTGGTCTTCGTATTGGGAGGTTGTCTCCGCTCTTTGCAGTTCACCAGCCTGAACGCGATTTCTTTTGCCGAGGTTGAGGCGGGAAGCATGAGCCATGCCACCAGTCTTTCAGGGGTAGCGCAGCAGTTGGCTGCGGGTTGCGGGGTGACGGCAGGGGCTTTTGTTGTGCAGGGAGTGAGCGGGTTGCAGGGGCATGCAGCCTTGACCGTGATCGATTTCGCCTGGGCTTTCGCCATTATGGGCGCCTTGACCATGTTGTCCGGCCTGATGTTCGCTACGTTGGATCCGCGAGCCGGGGAAGAGTTGGCCTCGCGCTGAAGGGAAAATGCAAAACCCCCGTTGATCATAAATCAACGGGGGTTTATTGGTGCCCAAGAGAAGACTCGAACTTCCACACCCTTGCGGGCGCTAGGACCTGAACCTAGTGCGTCTACCAATTCCGCCACCTGGGCATAAAACTTAAATTGTTTCACTACTGGACTACGATATAAACATCATCGGAGTCAATTAAACTGTTGGTGCCCAAGAGAAGACTCGAACTTCCACACCCTTGCGGGCGCTAGGACCTGAACCTAGTGCGTCTACCAATTCCGCCACCTGGGCCAACCAGATTGTTACTATACAGAGCGAACATCACGATTACAATAGAGTAAATCAGTGGTGCCCAAGAGAAGACTCGAACTTCCACACCCTTGCGGGCGCTAGGACCTGAACCTAGTGCGTCTACCAATTCCGCCACCTGGGCTTCGCTTTGCTGTATTATTTCGCTGCATCTCTGCAACGAGATGCGAATTATAGACATATTCTTGAGGGTGTCAATGGCTAGAACACAAAAAAAACAAAAGACCCTGTCCCTCCGCGAACAGGACCCCTTCCTGGAACGGGAAAAACTTAAATATTCCAATCCCTTGCCGAGCCGAGAGTTCGTTTTAAAGATTTTGGCCGAGCAGGGGGTGCCGCTATTTCCTGATGAATTGGCGCGCATGTTGTCGATTACGCGAGCTGAATCTATTTATTTCGAACGCCGCTTGCGGGCAATGGAGCGAGACGGCGAAGTCATCATCAATCGCAAAGGCGCAGTCTGCGTCGCTCAAAAGCTGGACTTGATCAAGTGCAAAGTGTCCGGTCACCGCGATGGCTACGGTTTTGCCATCCCGGATGAAAGTGAAGGCCAGGGCGGAGATATTTTCCTGCCCGAGCGGGAAATGAAAAAAGCGATGCATGGCGATCGGGTGATGGTCCGCCCGTCCGGCCTTGATCGCAGAGGCCGGCAGGAAGGCAAGATCGTAGAGGTGTTGGATCATGTGGTGACGCGGTTGGTCGGCCGCATCAACCGTGTCCGGGGCGTGTGGGTGGTGACGGCGGAAGACCGCCGCATCAACCACGACATTCTGATTGAGCCGGGTGGAGAGGCGGGTGCCAAGGACGGCCAGGTAGTCATGGTGGAAATCCTTCAATATCCGGATGCCTACCGTCAGCCTGTTGGCCAAGTAGTGGAAGTGTTGGGTAATTACGCCGATCCCGGAATGGAAATCGAGATCGCGCTGCGTAAGCACGATCTGCCTCATCAATTCCCTGAGACAGCGTTGGCGCAAGCAAAGGCGACACCGAAAAAGGTGCGTAAGAAAGATTGGACCAAGGATCGAGTCGACCTGCGTGATCTGCCCTTGGTGACGATAGACGGTGAAACCGCGCGCGACTTCGATGATGCCGTGTATGCGGAGAAGCAGGGCAAGGGCTTCCGTCTGATCGTGGCGATTGCCGACGTCAGCTTTTACGTAGAGCCCGGCGACGCTTTGGATCAGGAAGCGCTTAACCGCGGCACTTCGGTCTATTTTCCGCGCCGCGTCATTCCGATGCTGCCGGAAGCCCTGTCCAACGGGATCTGCTCGCTGAATCCGGATGTGGAGCGGATGTGTATGGTCTGCGATATGCAGATCAACGCCAAGGGCGTGGTCAAGCGCTATCAGTTCTATCCGGCGGTGATGCTGTCCAAGGCGAGGTTGACCTACAACCAGGTTTGGGAGTGGATTCAGAAGGGAAGCGACAGTCCGGTGTTGCCGCAGATCCAGACCTTGTACTCGTTGTTCAAGGTGTTGCTTGCGGCGCGCAGTCAGCGCGGGGCGATCGAGTTCGACTCGGTGGAAACTCAGATGATCTTCAACGACGCGGGCAAGATCGAACGCATCGTGCCCGTTGTGCGCAACGACGCGCACCGCCTGATTGAAGAGTGCATGCTGGCGGCCAACGTTTGTGCCGCTGATTTCCTGGAGAAGAACGGGCACAAAGCCTTGTATCGGGTGCATGAGGGGCCGACTGAAGAGAAGCTGGAGAATCTGCGCAACTATCTGCGCCTGGTCGGCTTGAGCTTGGGCGGCGGTGAAAAACCCACCGCTAAAGACTATGCCAAATTGGCCGAGCAGATTCATGGACGGCCCGACGCGCCGGTGCTGCAGACCATGTTGCTGCGCTCCATGCAGCAAGCGGTTTATACCCCGGACAATAACGGCCACTTTGGTCTGGCTTACGGGGCCTACGCTCATTTCACTTCTCCGATTCGCCGCTACCCGGACCTGTTGGTGCATCGCTCGATCAAGGCTGTACTTAAAGGCGGTAAATACAAGCCTGGCAAGTGGGCGCAACTGGGCGTGCATTGTTCAATGACCGAACGCCGGGCGGACGATGCCAGCCGTGATGTGGAGTCCTGGCTGAAAACCTACTATATGCGAGACAAGGTGGGTGAGATCTTCAAGGGCAAGATCTGTGCGGTGACCAGCTTTGGCGTATTCGTGTTGTTGGATGATGTGTATGTCGAGGGTTTGGTGCATATCTCGGAGTTGGGCAAGGACTACTTCCACTTCAAGAAGGACGTCCAGGCGATCGTCGGGGAGAAAAGCGGCATGCAATACCGCTTGGGCGATACTCTGACTGTGAAGGTAATGAGCGCTAACCTGGAAAGTGCCCAAGTCGACTTCGCTCTGGTCAAAGAGGGTGACTTGCAGATCCCGAGACCGGTTCCCGCGCGTAGTGTTGGGGCGCGCCCAGCTGGTCCGCGTAGGGGCTCCGAGTCCAAGCCCGTGGAAGCGAAGCCCTCTGCATTGCCGGCTGCGCCCAAGGGGCGAAGCCGGGGGGCTGTCCAATCGCCGGTGCCTAAGCCAGTGGTGAATCAGCCCGTAGCGAGAAAGCCAGTAGCGAGCAAGCCAGCAACGAGCAAGCCAGCAACGAGCAAGCCAGCAACGAGCAAGCCAGCAACGAGCAAGCCAGCAACGAGCTCCGCGGCCAAGCCTGTTGAAAATAAGCCCGTGTCGAACCTGACTGCTCCGAAAGTCGCAGGGGCAACGCCCGCGACGGCCAAACCCGTTGTTAAGCGGTCTGCGGCATCCAAGTCGGTGCCTGCGGCGTCTGCGCCGGCAGTCGAGGTTTCTGCGGACAAGTCTGGTGCTATGGTTCGCAAGCCTTCAGTTGAGGAGACTCCGCCTGCCCCGCGTCAACGCAAGCCGTCAACGCGTCGGAGCAGCAGTAAGCGTCGTAGCGAGGACTGATCTTTCGGAGGCGCTTCTATATAAATAGGTGTATCTAGGGAGCAACGGGCCGGCGTTTCGCCGGCCCGTTTTTTATGGATAGTCGGGTCATGGGGCGGGAGTTGGCAAATACTCTTTATGGATATTCATTGCCGCATCAAGGGTTTGCCCGGCCTGGTCCGCTTTTGTTGAGGTTTTTGTCGCAAAAGGTGTTGACGGGTTTAGGGGCGTGACGTATAGTTCGCCTCCTCAGCAGACAACGCAGCGACGGAAAT
>NZ_JALCYU010000068.1:0-349 GCF_023507765.1 Chromobacterium sp. IRSSSOUMB001 | reverse complement strand
GCTGGCCAGTCTGGAGCCCTGGTTCCAACAACGCGGCGATCAACGGCCCGAGCTGGTCAATATGTACGGCATCACCGAAACCACCGTGCACGTCACCCAGCGCGCTATCCGCCAGGCCGATCTCGACGCTCGCAAAGGACAGGTCATCGGCCCGCCGATTCCCGATCTGGCCTTCCATCTGCTGGACCGCTTCCTGCAGCCAGTGCCCATCGGCGTGCCCGGCGAGATCTACGTCGGCGGCCCCGGCGTCGCTCGCGGCTACTGGAACCGCCCGGCGCTGACCGCCGCCCGCTTCCTGCCCAATCCCTTCGCCGCCGACGGCTCCCGCCTGTATCGCTCCGGCGATCTC
>NZ_JALCYU010000067.1:0-349 GCF_023507765.1 Chromobacterium sp. IRSSSOUMB001 | reverse complement strand
ACTGGCCAGTCTGGAGCCCTGGTTCCAACAACGCGGCGATCAACGTCCCGAGCTGGTCAATATGTACGGCATCACCGAAACCACCGTGCACGTCACCCAGCGCGCCATCCGACAGGCCGATCTCGACGCTCGCCGGGGTCAGGTCATCGGCCCGCCGATTCCCGATCTGGCCTTCCATCTGCTGGACCGCTTCCTGCAGCCGGTGCCCGTCGGCGTGCCCGGCGAGATCTACGTCGGCGGCCCCGGCGTCGCTCGCGGCTACTGGAACCGCCCGGCGCTGACCGCCTCCCGCTTCCTGCCCAACCCCTTCGCCGCCGACGGCTCCCGCCTCTATCGCTCCGGCGATCTG
>NZ_JALCYU010000066.1:0-350 GCF_023507765.1 Chromobacterium sp. IRSSSOUMB001 | reverse complement strand
CCGCCGTTGCCGGCGATATGGTGCTGCTGGGCGAACTGGGCCAGCAGTTGAACCATTGCTATGTCGAACTGGACACCGCCCTGCTGCGCGGCGTGATGGACATGCGCGCCGCCCACACGGGCTTATTGGCCTTGATCACCCTGTTGGAACGCCGCGACGAGCCGCTGTTGTTTACCAGCGAGGACGCGCTGGCCTTGCTGGAACCGATACAGCAACGCTTGAAACAGGGGCTGGAACACTTTAACGGCGTGCTGTGATGGCTATCAGGGAGAGCATTGCCATGATGAAGCTGCTGATCCAGCAAAACCAGGCTCTCAAGCGCGCCGCCCGTTTGATCATTGCTTATGAGA
>NZ_JALCYU010000065.1:0-393 GCF_023507765.1 Chromobacterium sp. IRSSSOUMB001 | reverse complement strand
GGGCGGCTTCTTCAGTTTGTTAAAGATCGGGCGTTAAAAATACAACGCAAACACAACCAAGCTGTTTTGCAAACTCGCTTGTGTTTGAGTTGTGGTGGAGGATGACGGGATCGAACCGACGACCCCCTGCTTGCAAAGCAGGTGCTCTCCCAACTGAGCTAATCCCCCTCTTTTTGCCTTATGCAGCGTTGCTCAACAGCTCATGTACAATTGTACATTTCGCCATTTCGCGCCTTGCCTAAGCCAAAAATTACGTATCGCTACGCAAATTCTTGGTGGGTCTGGTTGGACTCGAACCAACGACCCCCGCCTTATCAAGACGGTGCTCTAACCAGCTGAGCTACAAACCCATTTCTCGGTCAGCCATCGCTGGCTGACACGCCCTTAACTACA
>NZ_JALCYU010000064.1:0-369 GCF_023507765.1 Chromobacterium sp. IRSSSOUMB001 | reverse complement strand
GCCACCGCATGTGGCAGGCCCTGCGTGTCCACCACAATATGGCGCTTGATACCCGAGACCTTCTTACCTGCGTCGTAGCCTTTTAATCCTGCGGTATCAGTGTTCTTCACGCTCTGCGCGTCCACGATCAAGAACCTGCTGCAAGCGCTCCGCCCCAGTTTCTCTCGGGCCGCGCCAACCTGATTTTTTTAGCGCCTGCTCCAGCAGGCTGCCCCCTTCACGCGGCTCACTCCACATGGTGAAGTACGAATGGACGGTACGCCATTTGGGAAACGCTTCAGGAAGCATTCGCCATTGGCAGCCGCTTCGGAGCAGGTACAGCACGGCACAAAATACTTCATACAAGTCCACTCGACGGGGGCTTGTTCT
>NZ_JALCYU010000063.1:0-428 GCF_023507765.1 Chromobacterium sp. IRSSSOUMB001 | reverse complement strand
CCGCTCACCACCTGGTCACCCAGCGCGCTGCCAAACGACTCCGCCGCGATTGCGCTCCAGTTAGGACGTTGGCCGGTCAGTTGCGACTGGATGCCGCCCGATACCAGCCCGCGCAGCGTGCCGTAGCCAACGCCGGCCACCGGATCCGAGCTCTTCCAGCCCAGACTGTCGCCCATCCAGCCGCTGACCCCGGCCGCCGCGCCGCTGGCCGCCACCGAGGTCCAGTTGAACGACTTTTGCAGCCCGGTAGCCATACCCACGCCCTGGGTCATCGCGTTGACCGCCATCGTCCGCGCCACCGTCTCGCCCAGCCCTTTGCCGGCAAAGGCTGACAAAGAAGAGGTGTTGGATGCCCCCGCCAGGCCGGCGGTCGCCGCCGCTGAGAACGCCGACAACCCCACCTGACCCCAGGAGAAACGGTCCTGCAT
>NZ_JALCYU010000062.1:0-496 GCF_023507765.1 Chromobacterium sp. IRSSSOUMB001 | reverse complement strand
TTGTTCAATATGGGTGATGGTCAAGACCTGATCATCGACAAGGCGGATGCGGATATTGCGCGTGAAGAGTACCGCGATGAACTGCGCTTTGGTGTCGGTATCAAGGAAACCGACATCCAGGTGCTGCGCAGCGGCAACGACATGGTGTTCCGCCACGTCAACGGCCAGGACAGCGTGACGGTGAAAGACTGGTTTGCCGATCGGGTGTACTGGATCGAGCAGATCACCTTCGCTTCCGGCGTGAAGTGGACAGCCGATCAGTTGATGAAGCAAGGCGTGCCGCTGGTGGGTTCCGAGTTGGGCGACACGCTGCGCGGCGGTAATGTCGATGACTGGATGCTGGGCAACGGCGGCAACGATTCGCTGTACGGCGGCAACGGCAACGATCTGCTGGAAGGCGGGGCTGGCGATGACGGCCTGTTTGGCGAAGAAGGCAACGACACCTTGCGTGGCGGTGCAGGCAACGACACGCTTAACGGCGGCAACGGCGCCGACT
>NZ_JALCYU010000061.1:0-520 GCF_023507765.1 Chromobacterium sp. IRSSSOUMB001 | reverse complement strand
GGTGTCGACGCGGGTGGCGTAGCGGGTGATGCGGGTGGTGTTGCCCAGCGCGTCGTATTCGGTGCCGGTGGCGTAACCTTCAGGATCGACGTGCAGGGTCTGGCGGCCGAGCGCGTCGTAATAGTTGTAGCCGCTGTAGCCGCGCGGGTCGGTGATCTTGACCGCGTTGCCGGCCGCGTCGTACTCGGTGACGGTCACGCCGCCCAGCGCGTCGGTTTCGCGAATCAGCCGGCCGAGCAGGTCGTAGTCGCGGCGGGTGGCGTGGCCGTTGGCGTCGGTTTCGACGATGCGTTTGCCCAAGGCGTCCAGCTGGTAGGTGGTGCTGGCCTGCTGTTTGCCGTCACCGCGAGTTTCACCGATCAGGCGGCCGGCGGCGTCGTAGCTTTGATGGGTGATTTGGTCGGCCGCGTCGGTCACCAGGGTGGGTTTCCAATCGCTAGGCCCCGAGGCGTCCAGCGCCAGTTCTTCAAACTGCGCCCGCGCCGCAAACAGCCAGGAGTCGTTCTCGCCCACCGCGGTA
>NZ_JALCYU010000060.1:0-558 GCF_023507765.1 Chromobacterium sp. IRSSSOUMB001 | reverse complement strand
CTCGCTGAGCACGCCGTCGCCGTTGCGCTCCGCCGTTTTACGGCCCAGCGCGTCGTAGCGGCTGCGGGTGATCTGGCCGTTGGCGTCGGTGAATTCGATCTGCCGGCCGGCGGCGTCGTAACGCCAGCTTTGGCTGGGGCTGACCGTGGCTTCGCCGCCGTCCAGGGTGTAGATCGACACCGTGTCGCTGGTCTGGCGAATCAACCGGTTGTTGGCGTCGTACTGGTAGCGGGTGGTGCGTTGTTCCGGCTTGCCTTCGGCTTCCACTTGCAGCGTGCGGTTGCCGAAGCCGTCGTATTCGAAGCGTTTGACGATGCCCGACGGACTGATCTCTTTGAGTACCCGACCCTGCGCGTCGTAGACGTAGTGGTAGATTCCGCCCAGTTTGCTGAAGTATTTCAACTTGTTGCTAAAGGAATCATACGCCATCCGCTCGACGCCGCCTTCGGCGTCGAAGATGCGGTTCTGCCGTCCCAATGCATCGTGTTCGATCCGGGTCACCGCGTCGCGCTGGGCGTCGACGATCAGGGCCGGCGCCACGCCGGCCTTCAGCGCGGC